>JAYSCE010000005.1:0-17325 GCA_041915035.1 Xanthobacter sp. | reverse complement strand
CACGGCATTGAAGGCGAGCACGCTGGAGCGGGCGTTCCAGTGCGTGTCGGTGAGAAGGTAGCGCGGCGCCGGGCTCGCCTTCAGCACTGGGCGCAGATCCACGGTGGTGATGCCCCGCGCCTTCAGGCCGGCCTGCGCGAGATCATATTCGGTCGTCGGGTAGGCGAGCGCATCGTTCCACAGCGGCAGCGCCTCGGTTTCCACCGACTGGGCGTTGGGCGGCAAGGCGACGACAATCTTGGTGCCGGCGGGCGCGAGGATGCGCTGCATCTCGCCGAGCATGTCGACGAAGCGCTCCACGTTCGCTGCCCGCACCAGCGCCCCGGCCGATTGGGCGGGCGTCTGCTCCCGCCCCCAGAACAACTGGCCATCACGGCCGGCATAGAAGGGCTTGCTGTCGGGGGAGTTCAGCTCCGCCCGAAGCTCGCGGCGCAGCACCGGCAGGGTCGCGCGGAAGCCGAAATTGTCCTGGATGAAAATGCCGATGTTGCGGAACCACAGGTCCAGCTTGCGGCTCAGCGCCCATTCGGGCGCCACCTTCACCCGCCACTGCATGCTCGCGAGCGGATCGGGAATGAGGTTCGACAGGAGCAGGAAGCCGAACAGGCCGGCGACGAGAACGCCTAGATAACGGCGATGCCGGGAGAGCATAGTCATCGGGCGGCCCTCAGAACCGGTAGTAGAGGAAGGGCGTGCCGTTGGTGCCGCCCACCCAGGCGACGCTCGCCAGCATCAGCACCGCGATCAGCGCGAAATCCGCCACCCGTGCCACGGCCCCCTCCCCCGACAGTATCTTCCAGCGCGGCCAGCGGAAGAAGCCGATCAACCCGCCCACCACAAGAACGGTGATGGCGAGCGGCGTCAGCCCGAAGCCCAGCGCCATGGAGGCGCGGCTGAAGCCGTTGAGCCCCACGAGCCCGTTGAACATGTCGATGGCTCCGGGGAGGCTGTCGGCCCGGAACCACACCCAGCCGATCATTACTACCAGCACCGTGTAGAGATGGCTCACCGGCCCAGGCATCCGCTTCAGCCAGCGGCCGAGAAAGGCGCGCTCGATTATGAGGAAGGCGCCATGGTGGGCGCCCCAGATCACGAAGGTCCAACTCGCCCCGTGCCACAGGCCGCACAGCAGGAAGACGACGGAGAGGTTGATGTAGGTTCGCATCTCCCCCCGCCGGTTTCCACCCAGCGGGATGTAGAGATAGTCGCGCAGGAAGGCCGACAGGCTCATATGCCAACGCCGCCAGAAATCGGTAATGGAATGCGCGGTGTAGGGTAGACGGAAATTTCGCGGCAGCACGAACCCCACCATGACGCCGAGGCCCACGGCCATGGTGGAATAGCCCGCGAAGTCGAAATAGATTTGCACCGTATAGGCGTAGAGGCCGAGCCAAGCCTCCACGAAGGTCGGGTGGGTGGTGGTGTCGAACACCCCGTCCACCAGCCGCGCCACCTCGTCGGCAATCAGCACCTTCCAGGCAAGACCGATGACGAACAGGCGCGCACCTGCCGAGAACCGCCCCAGGGTCACCCGCCGCTCCGACAGCTGACGCGCCACCGTGGCGTAGCGCACGATGGGGCCGGCCACGAGCTGCGGGAACATGCACATATAGAGGGCGAACTGCGCCGGATCCCGGTTGGCGTGGACCTTCTTCTTGTAGATGTCCGCGAGGTAGGAAATGGCGTGGAACGAATAGAAGGAGATGCCCAGCGGCAGTGAAATCTGCGGCACCGGCAGCAGGGCCACGCCCATGGGCTCCACAATGGCGTTGAGGTTCTCCGCCAAGAAGCCGGTGTATTTGAACACCCCGAGCAGGAGGAGGTTCAGCGTCACGCCCAACGCCAGCACGCGCTTGCGCTTGGCCCCCTCGCGCACCTCGATCGCCTTGGCCAGAAAGAAGTTGGCCGCGACGGAGGCGAGCAGGATCAGGATATGCGGCGTATAGCCCGCGGAATAGAAGACGAGCGAGAAGGCGAGAAAGATGTAGTTCCGCGTGGGGATGGTCTTCGCGGAGAAGTAAGCGACCAGAAAGAGCGGAAAAAAATAGAACAGGAATTCGATGGACGCGAAGGTCATGCCGCCCGGCCGCCAGAGATTGCCATCCGGCGTTCCTGCCACTCTTTGCCCGATGCCGCAACCCTTTGGGAGGTCACGACAGGTGTAGCGATAGGTAAGCCGCTCCGCCCCATTGCCTCCCCGGCGGTCCGGCGTATCCTCCCCCGCGAAGGAGCCGCCATCCCATGCGCATCGCCACCTGGAACGTGAATTCCATCCGCCAGCGTCTCGACCACGCGGTTCGCTGGCTGGGCGAGACCCGGCCGGACGTGGTCTGCATCCAGGAGATCAAGTGCCAAACCGAGGCCTTCCCGAAGGAGGCGTTCGAGTCGCTCGGCTACAATGTCAGCGTCCATGGCCAGAAGGGCTTTAACGGCGTGGCCCTCCTCTCCCGCCTGCCGCTGGAGGACGTCACGCACGGCCTCGCTGGTGACGATGGGGACGAGCAGGCTCGCTTCATCGAGGCGGTGGTGTCGGTGAAGGGCGGCGTGGTCCGCGTCGCCTGCATCTATCTGCCCAACGGGAACCCGCCCGATACCGAAAAATATCCCTACAAGCTTGGCTTCATGGAGCGCCTTTCCGCGTTCGCCGCCCACCGGCTGAAGCTGGAGGAACCGCTGGTGCTGGCCGGGGACTTCAATGTGATTCCGGAGCCGCGCGACGCCGCCGACCCCCTCGCCTGGACCGGCGATGCCCTGTTCCTGCCGCGCACCCGGCAGGCGTTCCGCTCCCTCCTCAACCTCGGCTTCACCGACGCCCTGCGCGCCACCTCCGACGCCGCGCGGCTCTACAGCTTCTGGGATTATCAGGCCGGTGCGTGGCAGCGCGACAACGGCATCCGCATCGACCACCTCCTGCTATCGCCGCAGGCGGCCGATCGGCTGATTGCCACAGGCGTGGACAAGCATGTGCGCGCCTGGGAGAAGCCCTCGGACCATGTTCCGGTCTGGGCCGACTTCTCCATCGCGGCGTGACGCCCCGTGGCTGGAGAAGCGACGCACCTTGAGGGCGGCTGCCTGTGTGGTCGCCTGCGCTACCGGCTGGAGCGGGTGAAAAGCGCCTATTGGTGCCACTGCACCATGTGCCGCCGCGCCTCCGGCTCCGCCGCTTTGCCCTGGGTCTCCGTTGCGCGGGAGGATGTCACCTTCGTCTCCGGCACGCCGGCCGCCTTCGAATCGAGCCCCGGCGTCACCCGGCGCTTCTGCGGGAATTGCGGCAGCCCGATCGTGTTCGACATGGCGCGGGAAAGCGATGTGGACGTGACCATCGGCACGCTGGACGATCCCGACCGCTTGCAGCCCACCCATCACATCTGGGTCGGCTCGGCGCTGCACATGGCGGACGATCTAGCCACGGGCTTGCCGCGATATGAGGGCGAACGCCCGCCTGAGGCGTGACGCTCAGCGCTTCGCCGTCTTCAGCCAGACTTCCAGATAGCCGAGCGCCTTCTCGCGCTCGTCCGGCGTCGCCTCGGCGAAAGCCTGCTCGTGGGCGCTGACCACCCACTTGTCCTCGGGACGGACGGCGGAATCGCGGGCCAGCGTCAGCCACATGAGGCCACGGGCCGGCTGGCGGGGCACACCCTCGTCGCCACGGAAGAGGAGCACGCCAAGGGTTGCCTGTGCCTCGTATTGGCCCTTCTGCGCGGCCAGCGTCAGCCAGCGGCCGGCGTTGCGCGCGTCCCGGGGGCCGCCGACGCCTTCAAGATAGAGCTTGCCGAGCTGGTACTGGCCATCCGCGTCGCCGAAATAGGACGCCGCGTAGGAGAACATGTCCCGCGCCCGGGACGGATCGCGCTTCACTCCGGCGGAGGGAATGCCGACGAGGTAATAGGAGCCCAGCGCTACGAAGGCATTGGCCACGAACCGCGACTGCGCGGTGCCGGGATAATCCTCGGCGTGGCTGCTGGCGATCTTCTGGAAATAGTCGAAGGCCTTGGCGTCGTCGCGCTTTACGCCGTCGCCGTCCATGTAGATGCGGCCGAGCTTCCACTGGGCCATGGCGTGGCCCTGCGCGGCGGCATAGCCGAGCGCGTCGATGCCCTTTGCAGTCTGCCCCGCGCGGAGCGCCTGCGCGCCGGTGCGGAACGCCTCATCCACGGGGCGCACCTGCGGCGCCAGCGGCACGTTGGCCGGCGGCGTCAACGGCTGCATCTCGTAGGGCTGGAGGGTCTGCGCGGTACCGTCGAAGGCTTCGGCGCGTCCGGCCGCAAGACCGGCCACGGCGAGGAGAAGAGCACCTGCCAGGGCTGCGGGGGTGCGCACGCGACGAGGCTGGCGCAATGCGCTCACCGCCCGCCCTCTCACCCCGCCGAATGTCCCGTGTGTCGCAACCGAATTCATGATGGACGGAAGGTGACCGAACGCAGCGGCAATATCGGGGCCGAGGAGAGGCCGAGCAGCGGCGCCTCTGGGGCGACCTTTCGGGCGATGCCCGGCGCGGCCCGCCGGGGCATCCTCTCGCCATGTGCAACGACCGTCCATTCGGACCCACCCCAGGCACGGCGTCCGGAAACACTTTCCGGGCTACGCTCACCGCCGCGCGTTGAAGTTCGATTTCGTGTCGTTTTGTGGCGAGTTCGCGGCGTAAGGCCCTTACGGGAACCCAGCATGTTCAAAGGATCGGGAGTGTGTCTTCTCTGTCACAATTTGCGGCGCCAAGAACCTGCAAGAAGGCGGCCGGATCGCGCAAGTCTTAACCATGATCTGGACGACCGGCGGAAACTGAGGCGCGGCGGCAACACTTTGCGCTCCGCGCCCCGTCCTCCGCCGGTGCGTGGCGGCCGCTCCGGAAGGCGCGCGGTCAGGCGCCGCCGGAGAGCTGATTGATGGCGGCGCGGACCTTTTCCTTGCGCACGATGTATTCCTCGCGCTTCTCGCGCTCGGCCTCCACCACCTCCTCGGGCGCGCGGGCGACGAAGCTCTCGTTGCCGAGCTTGGCGTCGATCCGGGCGACCTCCTGATCCAGCTTGCCCTCTTCCTTGCGCAGGCGGGCGAGCTCGGCGCCGAGGTCCACCACGCCGGCGAGCGGCAGGGCCACCACTTCACCGCGCACCACCATCTGCACCGAGCTGGCGGGGACCTGGTCGGACACCGAGACGTCGGACAGCCGGGCGAGACGGCGGATGGCGTCGTCCCAGGCGGCCACGCGGGCGGTCGTCTCCGCGCCGGGCTGCACCAGCACGAGGGGCACCTGCGCGCCGGCCGGCACATTCATCTCCGCGCGCACGGAACGGATCTCGGTGATGAGGTCCACGACCCAGCCGACTTCGGCCTCCGCATCCGGCGCCTCGAGGCCGGACAGGTCCGGCCACGGCGCCAGCGCGAGCAGGCTGGTGCGCGCCGGCCCCTCCTTGCCGGTCTCTGACCACAATTCCTCGGTCAGGAACGGCATGAAGGGATGCAGCAGGCCCATGGCCACGTCGAGCACGTAGGCGGTGGCGGCGCGGGTCTCGTCCTTGGCCGCGCCGTCGGGACCGGAGAGCACGGGCTTCGCCAGCTCCAGGTGCCAGTCGCACACCACGTTCCAGATGAAGCGGTAGACGGCGCCCGCCGCCTCATTGAAGCGATAGGCGAGGATCGCCTCGCTGACCTCTGACGACGCGCGCGCGGCCTCGCCGATGATCCAGCGGTTGAGGGTGCCCTCCACCTTTGCGGGATCGAAGCCCTCAGAGCGCACGCAGCCGTTCATCTGGGCGAAGCGCACCGCGTTCCAGAGCTTGGTCGCGAAATTGCGGTAGCCCTCGACGCGGGAGGTCGCGAGCTTGATGTCGCGCCCCTGCGCGGCCATGGCAGCGAGGGTGAAGCGCAGCGCATCCGCGCCGTACTTCTCCACGAGGTCCAGCGGATCGATGACGTTGCCCTTGGACTTCGACATCTTCGCCCCCTTCTCGTCGCGGACGAGGGCGTGGATGTAGACGTCCTTGAACGGCACTTCACCATCCATGAAATGCAGGCCCATCATCATCATCCGGGCGACCCAGAAGAAGATGATGTCGAAGCCCGTCACCAGCACGCTGGTCGGGTAGAACTTCTTTAGCTCGGCCGTCTCGTCCGGCCAGCCCATGGTGGAGAAGGGCCACAGCGCGGACGAGAACCACGTGTCCAGCACGTCCTCGTCGCGGGTGAGGAACTGGGCGCGCTTGTCGGCATCGTCGATCAGCGCCTGCGCCTCATCGGGCGAGAGGCTCTCGTTGCCGACATTGTGGGCCAGCGCCTCCTCGAACGCCTGATCCTCGTCCTCGGCGACGAAGACGTTGCCGAAGGGGTCGTACCACGCAGGGATCTGATGGCCCCACCAGAGCTGACGCGAGATGCACCAGGGCTGGATGTTCTCCAGCCACTCGAAATAGGTCTTCTCCCAGTTCTTCGGCACGAAGGTGGTGCGCCCCTCCCGCACCGCCGCCAGCGCCGGCTGGGCGAGGGTCTTGGCGTCCACATACCACTGGTCGGTCAGCCACGGCTCGATGACCACGTTGGAGCGATCGCCATGCGGCACCATGTGGGTGTGCGGCTCGATGGTCTCCAGAAGCTCCAGCGAGGTGAGCAGATCGACGATGTGCTTGCGCGCGGCGAAGCGGTCCATGCCAGCCTGATGGCTGAGCACGCCCGCGGCATCCGGCAGGTCCACATAGGCCTCGGGACGCTCGGCATAGTCGTCCTGGATGCCCTGCGGATCGATCCGCGCCTCGGCGTCGAGCACGTTGATCATCGGCAGATCGTGCCGGCGTCCCACCTCGAAGTCATTGAAGTCGTGCGCCGGCGTGATCTTCACCGCACCCGAGCCCTTCTCCGGGTCGGAATACTCATCGGCAACGATGGGAATGCGCCGGCCCACCAGCGGCAGGATCACATTCTTGCCGATGAGGTCGCGATAGCGCTCGTCATCCGGATGCACCGCCACGGCCGTATCGCCGAGCATGGTCTCGGGCCGGGTAGTGGCGACGACGATGAAGCGGTCCTTCTCGCCCTCGATGGGGTAGCGCAGGTGCCAGAGATTGCCCTTCACCTCCACCTGCAGCACCTCGAGGTCCGAGATGGCGGTGATGAGCTTGGGGTCCCAATTGACGAGGCGCTTGTCCTTGTAGATCATCCCCTCGCGATAGAGCTGCACAAAGACCTTGAGGACCGCGCGGCTGAGGCCCTCGTCCATGGTGAAACGCTCGCGCGACCAGTCGCAGGAGGCGCCGAGCTTCTTCAGCTGGTTGACGATGGTGCCGCCCGATTCGGCTTTCCACGCCCACACCTTCTCGATGAAGGCCTCGCGGCCGAGATCTCGGCGGCCCGGCAGCTTCTGGGCGGCGAGCTGGCGCTCCACCACCATCTGGGTGGCGATGCCGGCATGGTCGGTGCCCGGCTGCCAGAGAACATCCTTGCCGCGCATGCGCTCGAACCGCGCCAGGACGTCCTGCAGCGTGTTGTTGAGCGCGTGCCCCATGTGCAGCGAGCCGGTGACATTCGGCGGCGGAATGACGATGGAGAAGCCTTCCGCATCCTTGCGCTCGGGTCGGCCGCAGCGGAATGCGCCGGCATTTTCCCAGCGATCGGCGATGCGCTCTTCAACGGCGGCGGGATCGAAGACTTTTTCCAGCATGAACGGGACTCCGCGGTGCCGCTCGGCCGCCACCGGCATAGCGCGCCGGGCCGGCTCCGCGTCCGCTGTGGTCGGAACGGGTCAGCCGGCGTTTAAGCCGGACGCGCGGTCCGGCGTCAACACGCCGTCCGCCTGGGAATGGAAAGTGGGGTGGGTGGCGGGGCTCTAAGCCTAGCGCAGATCCGAGCGGATCGGATCAATCCCTTCGGCGCATCGCCCTCTAAACTCAAGAAGATAAGGCCTGAGCCGATCAAACTGCGGATGCGGCCTGAGCGGCGCGTGCTCTAGCGCTGGCGGCGGGCGACGCGCTCGATCTCGGCCCGCACAAGATCCTCGACGATGGCGGGCAGGTTGGCGTCCAGCCAGTCCTTGAGCATGGGGCGGAGAATCTCCTTCACGAGATCCTCCACGGTGCGCTCCTTTTGGGGCAGCAGGACGTCGCCGAGATTGCGGAAGGCGGCCATCACGGCGGCATCAGCATTGGGCGAAAGCAGATCCCGGCGGCGCGCCGCATCCGCGGAATGCCCGCCCTCGGTGTGCTGCACCGGGTGATCCTCGAAGACAGGAGGTGCCGGCTGCGGCCGCATGGGGCGCGTCTGAGGTGCGGGGGCTTCGTGCCGATCGTCCCGCTCCTCGGCCGCCTGATCGGAATAGGCGGGCTGCGCCACCGGGCGCAATGGCCGCGCCTCGCCACGCGACTCGGGACCGGCAGAGTGCTCGTGCCGGGACTGACGCAGGGCCGCCGCAGCCTCGGCGAAGACGGCTTCGTCCCGTTCATCCAGCCACGGGCGCTGGGCCCGTGCCGAAGGCTCCCCGACCGACCGTTCGCCGTTGGGACGCGCTTCGGCCACAGGCCGGGGCGCAGGGCGCTGCACTCCCGCATGGGTCGCGGCGGGAGCGGTTTCCCGCGGGGGCGCAGGACGGCGGGGGACGGGCGGGGGCTCAAGCGGCGCCTGCCGCTGCGCCACCACTCGGGGCTCCTGCGGTCGGCGGGGGCGCCCCTCTCCAGAAGGCGGAGTCTCGCTGCGGCGGGGACCCGCCTCGGCGTGCGGCGCCGGCTGTTCGTCATCCGCCATGATGCGGCGGATGGAAGCCAGGATTTCTTCCATCGAAGGTTCCTGCACCTTGGGGCTCGCAGCCATGTCCCGACCTCGGCCGAAGACGAACCGGCGGCCCTGTGCGCGCGGATTTTATCCGCGCCCGCAGGCCGACGGAGAGAATCGCCAGTTGAAGTAGGAGTATGGCACCGCCTCAGTTGGCAGCAACAACTGACGTACGGTCGGGCTGGGGATTATTTGCCGTCAGGCGTGCGAACACCGACCCAGCTGTCACGCACCTGGTTGTAGTGAACGCGCGGGTCGTAATAATTCACCTTCAGCCCCAGCGAAAGGGCATCCAGCCGGCCGATGGTGGAAACAAGCGCGTAGGCCGCCACCACCCGATCACGCTGGGCGACGACCAAAGACGACTGCGAGTTGGTCAGGTCGCGCTGCGCGTTCAGCACGTCGGTGGTGGTGCGCTGGCCCACGCGCCATTCCTCCCGGACGCCTTCGAGGGCCAACGTGTTGGCGGCCACGGAGGCCTGCGCCGCCTGGATCTGCGCCTTCGCGGCCTGGAGTGCGCCCCAATACTGCACCGCCTGGGCACGGATGGTGTCGCGGTTTACGTCCACCTCGATACGGGCCTGCGTGAGCAGTTCCTTGGCCTGGCGGATGTTCGCGTATTCGACACCGCCCTGGTAGATCGGAACCGAGAGATTGAGCGTCACGGCGGCGCCGGACTGGGAGTCCACAGAGAAGTTCTGGTCGTAGGACTGGGAGAGCTGGCCCTGAAGCGAGAGGTTCGGCGCCAGGCCGCCCTCAGCGACCTTTACCTGGAACATCGCCGCATCCACGGCAAATTCAGACGCCTTGACCGCGGGATGATTGTTGAGGCCGGTGGAAATCACCTTGTCAACGGACACCGGCAGCGTGGCCTCGATGGGGCGCGGCGTCGTCAGCTTGCCCGGCTCGACGCCGATCACCTGACGATAGTTCGCTTTCGCCGTCGAGAGGTTCGCCACGGCCTGGCTCACCTGATACTGCGCGTCCGCCACCCGGGCCTCCGCCTGGGCCACGTCGGTGCGGGTCACCTCGCCCACGTTGAAGCGGTCGCGGGTAGCACGCAATTCCTGCTGGAACGCCGCGAGGCTCTGATTCTGGAGGTCCAGAAGCGCGATGGCCTGGATGACGTTCATATAGGCGGTGACGCCGTTCAGCAGCACCGACTGCTCGGTGTTGCGCAGCGTCTCGCGCGAGCCGCGCACCTGCGCTTCGGCGTTGCGGGTCTGGTTCGCGGTGACGAAGCCGTTGAACAGCGTGTAAGCCGCGTTCAGCGCGAACGCACGCGGCCAAAGCCATCCATTGGTCTTCACGCCCGAAGCCTGCTGCTTGGCGTATTCCGGCCCGGCCTGCGCCGTCGCGTTCAGGGTTGGGCGATAGCCGGACAGGGCCTGCGGCACGGTTTCATCCGTGGCGCGGGTTCCGGCACGCTGGGCATTCAGCGTGGGGTTGTTCGTGTAGGCCATGGCCAGCGCCTGATCCAGCGACTGGGCAGACGCGACACCCATAGCCAAAGCAAAGACACTGACGCCCGCCAAACATGCAACACCGCTTCGGCGAATGCGCTTTGCAACCGACATCCCAATCTCCCGATCCGACACGGCCATGCAGACTCGCCGCACCGACTCTGCCGCGCGGTAACTTTTCGGTAAGATATCGGTCCCGGTCCCGATCGGAAACTGACCGGTTCGATCAAAGCGGCGTTTTCAGCCTACCGCTGCAAACGCGCCACAGTGGTCAGAAAGTGAAGCGGGGAGCGGCTTTGAAGCCGGGGAGCTGCGGAACGGCCGCGTTGAACGCGACACGTTCGCTCACGGAACCTGCCACTTTGGTAAACACGCAGGCCTTCCCCGCCCCGCCGTGACCGACCACCGCGACGAGGCGCCCGCCTTCCTTGACCTGCTCGAACAGGGCGGCCGGCACTTCGTCCACAGAGCCGTTGAGAAGGATGAGGTCGTAGGGCGCTTCGGCCTTCCAGCCCGCGTTCAGCGGTCCCTGCATCACCGCGACGTTCGCGACGCCGATGTCGGCAAGGGTGGCAGTCGCGGTCGCGGCAAGGCCGGCATCTTCTTCCACCGCTACGACCTGCTGGGCAAGGCGGGAGAGAACGGCGGCCGAATAGCCGGTGCCGCCGCCGATATCGAGCACATGGTCATGCTCCTGCACGTCCGCCTCCTGGATGAGGCGCGCGAGGATCATCGGCTCGATGAGGTAGCGGGTGGGGTTGCCGGAGGTCAAAGCGAGGTCGTCGTCGATGTAGGCGAGCGACTTGAGCTGGGCCGGGACGAAAAGCTCGCGCGGGATTTCGAGCATCGCACCGACGATGCCCGGATCGGTGACGTTGTTGGTGCGCACCTGCCCGTCAACCATGCCGCGGCGAAGCTCGACGTAATCGATCATTTTCCCGTCTCCGGCCATCCCCTTGGCCCGGGGCGCTCAGCGGAGGCGTGTCCCGTGCCGTCGGGCTCAAGAGCCATATTGCCGCCCCTTTTGCAAGGCGCCCCTCGGGATCCGCGAGGGCGTGGACGGGCTCATGTGGCCGCAAGTCGCATGGTTCCGGGCCGACAGCGGCGGGAGTGTCCTGCACCCTGACACAGGCGCGGGCCGATCCCCGCGCCGGCCGCCGCCGAGGAGGCGCGACGCATGACGGCAACCGACATCCCCTCCCTTCCTGCATCGCAGGACCCGCGACCCGAGGGCCTCGACGAAGCCGCGATCCATCGTCTGGTCCATACCTTCTACGCGCGCGTCCAGAAGGATGCGCTGCTCGGCCCCATCTTCGGCGGGCGCATCGCCGACGCGGCCTGGCCGGTGCATCTCGCGAAGATGTGCGACTTCTGGTCGTCGGTACTGCTGAAGTCCGGCCGCTACGAGGGCCGCCCCCTGCCGCCGCACCTGGCGCTCGGCAGCGATGCCGGCGAACCGCAATTCGCGCGCTGGCTGGCCCTGTTCCGCCCGACCGCCGTCGAGGTGCTCCCGCCCGATGCCGCGCAGCTGGCCATCGCCCATGCCGAGCGGATGGCCTATTCATTCCGCCTCGCCATTGCTTTCCACAAGGGCGAGGACACCACCCGGATCATCCCCTACGGCAACAGCTGAGCGGAGGGGGCCTGCGGGCGATCCCGCCGGCCCCGCCTTGGGCAGCAATCAAAGCTGCTTGTCAGTCGTGCTGATGAACTTCATTCCGCTCGCGGTTTCGAGATTGGTGAGTGCCGCGTCGATCACGGAGAAGATGGTCGCCCGAGCCGATGCCTTGCTCAGGTCAAGCTTGGCCGAACTTGCGACCTTGAGCTTGGTCAGCGCGGAAGAGAAGGCCGCGCTCGCCTGCGCTGCGGTGTAGAATTGCGCGGGGGTCGTGCCATTGGAATAGGAAAGGGTCTGGGCAACCCGTGAGAAAACATTGGCCAGCGCGCTCATGTTGAAGATGACACTGTTGGTCGGCGTCATCTTGAGGGATGGGCTCGTTGTCGGGATCGGGTTGTTGTAGAGCTGGTCCAGGTAATAATGGACCTGATACGGGTACTGAACGTAGGTATCCGAGCTTCCCCAGGCCGACGTATAGCTGTTCACCGATGTCACGGTGGCGGCCGTCGCCGTCGCGCCGAGATTGCTGTAGCGGGACACGAGCGGTCCGTAGAAGCCCTGATTGTAGGCAACGTTCAGGATCACATCGAGGAAGCTGTTCGGTAGCGTCGTGAAGTTCTTCAGCGCCGTATCGAAGGCCGGCTCCCACGGGGTGGTCCAGCCCCCCGCACCCTTCCCGGTCACGTTCAATGCGACCAGATCGTTGTAGTGGAAGTACGCGACCAGGGCTGGGCCATAGTATTTGTTGTTGAAAGAAGCCGGCGTCGCCTTGGTGTATTGCGTGGCCGCATTGGCCATGGTGAAGCCGATGTTCTTCTGGATTGCCACATAATTTATAAGCGAGTGACCGTTGGGCTGGTAGCTGCCAGAAACCATGTCGGCGGCATAGTTGTTGATCTGGTACGGGCCGCCCTGGCCGACGCCCATGACCGCCTGCTGGTTTGCATTCGGATCAATGAGGTCGCTGCTCGCCCGGTAATATTGGGTCGCGATATTTTCCTGGAGCAGCTGCGCGAAGATGGATCCGTAGAGATAATCCTTATTGTACTGGATGCCGGGAAACCCTTCATCGATGAGGTGGCCCAGCAGCACTCCGGCGATGATGTTCGACATGATCAGGTCGTCGAAATTTCCGCCTGTCAGGGTGAGCGAATCCTGGGCGGTGCCCACACCGAGCAGCAGATGGAAATTGATCGTCCCGGCGCTGGCCGTGCTCGGCGGGGGGGCACTGAGGGTGGTGACGGCGACCGGTGCCGATTTGGCCGAAGCACCGACCGAATCCACCGCCGCAACGGCGAAGCTGTATGACGTGAGAGGTGTCAGGCCGGACAGCGTCACGCTGGCGCCAGCCGATGTCGTCGTCAGGGTGCCGTTCGTATAGATCTGGTAGCCGGTGATGGTGCAGTTCGCCACCGTCACCGGGGTCCATGTGAGCGTCGTCGCATTGCCCGTGGTTCCGGATGCGGCGAGGCCCGTGGGGACCGGCGGCACCGCAGTGCAATTGGAGCAGGATCCGGACTGGGTCCACGGCTGCCCGCTGCCCGCCCCCCCGCTGTTGGTGGCGGGGTCCTGATTCTGCGTCCACCAATTGGCGCGATAAATGATGCCATTCTCGCTGGCCTGCGCGCCCGCCAGGTAGACGGACGACGAGTTCCAGGCTGCGGGGCAGGATTGGGCCAATGCCGATCCTGCAATGCAGGAGGTGAAGGCGGACACCAGGACGACGGACGTGGCGTGACGAATCCTCATGGCAGCCCCCATTTGACAGCCCATATGGCGGTAGCTGTATAGGGCGGCGCATACTTCTGTCGATAGGCAAAGGTCTGGCTTGGGTCCGCCGCGCCAAAGATATCGCGCCTTGTATTTAGGGACTGCGGACGGCAGACGTTTATCGCCGACTCAACGCGCCCACGGGGGTGAAGCCACCTACGCATCAGGCCGACGGACGGCCGCGCCCCTCGACGGACGACTTTCCCTTGGGTAAAAAAGGCTGCGGGGACAACGGCCCTGCCGGATGCAGCTTTCACCCTGGAAAAGCGATTGTCGATAACGATTGCCGCGGTCATCCCCCTCTACAATGGCGCGCCCTTTATTGGTGCTGCGCTTGGTAGCGTGCTGAATCAGACCCGTCCCCCGGATGAAATCATCGTCGTCAACGACGGCTCTACCGACGAGGGGCCGGCGATCGTCCAGGAGATGGCGCGGCATCATCGCGTCCGCCTGCTGAACAAGGCGAATGGCGGGCAGTCCTCGGCCCGCAATCTCGCAATCCGCGAGACCTCCTGCTCGCATATCGCGCTCCTGGATCAGGACGACATCTGGTACGAGGACCATCTCGCCCTGCTGCAACAGCCGTTCGTCAACGCGGAGATCCGCCGGCTCGGCCTCGTCTACGGCAACCTCGACCAGATCGACCGCGCCGGCCGGTTGATTACGGAACATTGCCTCGACCAGGTGCCGACGGCCCATCCCAAGCGCTCGCTGCTCCAGTGCCTGGAGCATGACATGTTCATCCTGCCCGGCGCCTCGCTGGTGGAGCGACAGGCCATGCTCGATGCGGGCCTCTTCGACGAGCGTCTCTCCGGCTATGAGGACGACGACCTGTTCGTCCGCCTCTACTCCATGGGCGTGAAGAGCCGCTATCTCGACAAGGCCGTCACCATGTGGCGCATCTATCCGCAATCCACCTCCTTCAGCGCCCGCATGGCGAAATCGCGGATGATCTATTTCGCCAAATTGGTCGAGGCCCATCCCGACGAGCCCCGCCTCGGGCTTTTCTGGCGGCGCGATGTCATTGCACCCCGCTTTGCGAAGATTCTCCGAAACGAGTTCATTGACGCATCGAGGGCCAGGGACTGGCCCCGCGTCGAGCGCGCATGGGAGGATCTGAAAATCGTAACGCGCCACATGAAAAGCAGCGTTCAGACGCGGATGACGCTGCTGGGGCCGCTGATCGGCGCCTCCCTTGTTGGCCGGCTGCCCAGCCTGTCGCGCCGGCTGCTGCGGCACACCTTGCGTTGATCGCCAGAGCACCGAAGGCGGGGGACAATCCCAACCGGCGCTTGCGCGGTCTGGGCGAACGCCTTAAGAACACGCGCTCGTGAGGCCACGTGGCGGAGTGGTTACGCAGCGGACTGCAAATCCGTGTACGGGGGTTCGATTCCCTCCGTGGCCTCCAGTTTTCCGCGAAAATCCAGGCCAGTGACCCGCTTTCACCCGCCTCGCGGTGCTGCGGTGCAGCACGCCTTCGGGCCTGCAAGTTGACTTGGCCCCCTGCTGGCAGTTCATGGGGACACCGAAGCGGTCCCGCATCCGGACGCCGCCGGAGATGTACATGAACGCGAAAGCCGCCCAGCGCCTCGGGCCTCCGCCCACTTCGGACGAGACCAATGCCGTCCTGCGGCGCCTCCTCCTGTCCGATGGCCGCAAGCACTGGAAGGGGTATGTGCTGGCCTTCATCTTCATGGGCACCATGGCCGCCTGCACGGCCGGGCTCGCCTATTTGATGAACGATGCGGTGAACGCCATTTTCGTCCACCCTACCCCGGCGGCGGTGTGGGCGGTTTCCGGCATCGTGATGGCGCTTTCCATCATCAAGGGCGCCTCGGCCTACGGGCAGAGCATCACCATGGCGCGCATCGGCAACCGGGTGGTGGCCGACAACCAGAAGCGCGCCTTCGACCGGCTGTTGCTGCAGGATGCCGCCTATTTCGGCCATCGCCACACGGCGGAGATCACCACCCGCTTCACCGCCGGCGCCGCAGGTGCCCGGGGGGCGCTGGATCTCATCGTCACCAGCATCGGCCGCGATTTCCTCTCGCTGGTGATGCTGGCCGGCGTCGCCTTCGTACAGGACCCCTTTCTCGCCGTGATCGCCCTCGTGGTAATGCCGGCGGCCGTGCTGGGCACGCGCAAGCTCATCAAGAAGGCCAAGACCATCTTCACCACGGGCTTCACCTCCGGCGTGAAGCTGTCTTCCATCGTCATGGAGGTGTTCCAGGGCATCCGCACGGTGAAGGCCTATACGCTCGAACCGGTCATGCGGGACCGAACCCACAAGTTCATCGACGACGTGGAGATCAACGCCAACCGCCTCGTGCGAACCCAGGCGAAATCCAGCCCCCTCATGGAGACTCTGGGGGGCCTCGCCATTGGCGGCGTGATTCTCTACGCGGGATACAATGTGATCGAGCTGGGCCGCTCGCCGGGCCAATTCTTCTCGGTGCTCACCGCGCTGCTGCTGGCTTACGAGCCCGCCAAGCGCCTGTCGCGCCTGCATGTGGAGCTGGTGAGCCACGTGATGGGCGCGCGCATGCTGTTCGATCTGCTCGACGCCCCTGCCCCCGACGCAGAAGCCCCGGACGTGGCCGCCCTGCCCCGTCCCCGCGGGCGCGTGGAGTTCAAGGACGTGGTGTTCGCCTATCGCCCCGGCGAGAACGTGCTGCGTGGCCTCGTCCTGGTGGCGGAGCCCGGCCGGACGACCGCGCTGGTCGGCCAGTCCGGCGGCGGCAAGACCACCATCATCAATCTGATCGAGCGATTCTACGATCCCCAGTCCGGCACCGTGCGCATCGACGAGGTGGACACCCGCACCGTGTCGCGCACCTCCGTGCGGGCCTCGGTGGCGCTGGTGAGCCAAGACGTCTACCTGTTCTCCGGCACCATCCGCGAGAACATCGGCTTCGGCCGGCCGGGCGCATCGGAGGAGGAGATCGTCGCCGCGGCCAAGGCGGCCCACGCGCATCCCTTCATCATGGGCTTCGAGAACGGCTACGACACCTTCGTGGGCGAACACGGGGCGCAGCTCTCCGGCGGCCAGCGCCAGCGCATCGCCATCGCCCGCGCCTTCCTGAAGAACGCCCCGATTCTGCTGCTGGACGAGGCCACCGCCGCGCTCGATTCGGAATCGGAGGCGGAGGTGCAGAAGGCCCTCGCGGAACTCGCCCACGAGCGCACCACCATCGTCATCGCCCACCGGCTCCAGACCGTGGTGCGCGCCGACCGCATCTGCGTGATCGAGGGCGGACGCATGGTGGAAAGCGGCACCCATGACGAGCTGATCGCCCGTCGCGGCCGCTACTACGGATTCTATTTCGCCCAGTTCGCCCACGAGAGCGCGATTCCCGGCTCAAGCGCGGGCGGAGCCGTGGCCTCGGGAGACGGGGGCGACCTCCTCCGTGCCTGAAGAATCCCGCACCGGCGCCACTTTGTGCGCCGGTGCGGCAACTTCCCCTGGAAAAGCGCGTCTTACGGCTTCACAAGCGGCGATGTGGTTGCTATATCGCCGGCCTCGGTCGCGAGACCCACGGTCCCTGATAGCTCAGTTGGTAGAGCGTTCGACTGTTAATCGAATGGTCGCAGGTTCGAGTCCTGCTCAGGGAGCCAATCTCTCCACATCATCGGTTGGTTACGTCGCGCCGCTTCGGATGGCGCGCTGGGCCGCGATTGTCTCGCGCAGCAGGCTATAGCTCACCGGCTTAAAGAGCACCGGGA
>JAYSCE010000004.1:21404-25606 GCA_041915035.1 Xanthobacter sp. | reverse complement strand
GTCGTGCTTCGAGTCCCACGTGGCCAAGCTGCTGGTGACCATGGCGGTGGAAGGGAGGGGGCTCGCCTTTCTCCCCACGAGCCTCATCGCAGAGGAACTGGCTCAGGGCACGCTCGTCCGTGCGGGCGACACCACATGGGACATCCCCATAGAGATCCAGCTCTTCCGCCCGCGCACGCGCCTTTCCAGCACCGCCGAGGCCTTCTGGGCCACCGTTGCCGGTTGTGGAACTGCGGGCCACCGATAGCCGCCTACAATTACCCCCTGGTCGCTCGCCATTCGACCTGGTCTCGGACTTGCGAGCGGTGGCGCGATCGCATGGTCTCCACGCTGGATCGGCAGTTGGAGCGGATGATCGCGGATGGCCTGATCCAGGAAGACGGCGACAATCTCCGCCTGACCATGCTTGGATGAGCTTGTGGCGAGTCCCCACTCACGCGAGTCGGCGATGCGCCTGGTGGAGCTGCTGCGTCGCGTGGATCCGGCCGACGCTACGCTAGAGGCCCTCCTGTTCTCGTCGAATGCCTGCCAGAGCGCGATGAGGATTACACGCCGCAAACCCGCAATGGTGAGCCGCGGTGGCAGCAGGCTGCCCTTGGCCGCTTTGGACATGGTGTGGGCCGCGCGTTGCAGCATCGTGCCGAAAGCGATGCCGCGTTTTATGCCCGATGCAAGCGCGCGCTCATCGTGAGCGACTGGATTGCTGGTGAACCGACCAATGATATCGAGGCTCGGTACTCGTCTAATGCCTTCGTCAGGGTCGGGCATGGCGATATACGCGGCTACGCCCATGGCTCTCGTTTCCTGTTGGAACCCGCGCTGCGCATAGCCGCGATTGTACTGGTGCGGGCAGAGGACCAAGAGGCGACGGCGCTATTGCTTACGCGGCTTGATCTTGGCCTTCCGGCCGAAGCGTTGTCGCTGAGTGCACTGGGATTTCCGCTGACCCGCGGAGAAATTCTTGCGCTCTTTCGTAAGGGGTATTTGAACCGCAAGGCCATCGCCGCCTTAACTGCTGATGCTGTCGCTGCAATTATCGGCCGGCGCGGACGCGAATTGAGAGAGGCCATGCAGTCCGCAGTCGCCGAATAAACCAAGCAGTGCCGCTATGGGTCAGACCTGCGCGTTGCAGCCCGTTGCAGAAAACTCCGGCAACGAGGAGCCCAACCGGACCCCGTAGCCGGCGCGAAGCACCTCGATTGTCGGCAGCGGTGTCAGTACGCACACCTCCCGATCTGGCGCGACGGCCATGGGAGCTCGATAGCCCACGTGGCTCCAAGGATGAAGCGAGCCACACCGCACCAGGAAAGCCCTCCCGGGCTGATTGTCCAGCGTAACGACAGCACCTGTCGGCAAGTCGCGCAGAATAGCCCGGAATGTCAGTTGCCGGCCCCTGCTGATACGGGCCTTATGAAGGGCGATGTCCATGTCGCCAGCGGCAAGTGGCGTATGGCCCGGGATTCTGAATGCGCGCCGCCATGCCGTGGAGCGAAAAGAGGTCCGGCAGGCCCGCAGCAAGCCCTTGGTCGCCGAATTGGAGGCCTGGCTGCACGAAACGCGCGACAAGCTCACCCGCGCTCACGACCCGGCCAAGGCCATCCACTACGTGCTGCGGCGCTGGCCCTCGTTCGTTCGCTTCCTCGGCGACGGCCGCGTCTGTCTCAGCAACAACGCCGCCGAGCGCGCCCTGCGCGGCATCGCCCTTGGCCGCAAGTCGTGGCTGTTCTGCGGCTCAGATCGCGGCGGACAACGCGCGGCGATCCTTTTACAGCCTGATCGTCACGGCCAAGATGAATGACGTCGATCCGCAGGCTTGGCCCGCGGACGTCCTGGCTCGCAGCGCCGGGCACCCCGCTCAGCAGATCGACGAGCTCCTGCCGTGGAACTGGCGATCCGGCGCCGCGCCCGCCCAGGCGGTCTGACACTCCGCAGGGAATGTCCGGATACGGCGGGGATGTTACTTCGTGTGCCGACCCCTAGCGGACGCCGGCAAGGTCCACTTTACGACGATACATGTTCCGCTATAGTTGGACATAGGCCGACAGCGGGCCCACGACCGAGGCGAGAGCAAGTCTTTCGTCGTCAGCGCTGAACACATCGATGTTCACCCGGCGCCTTTGCGGCGCCGTAGCGCTGGAATTGACCTATGACTTATGACGTCCTGATTGCCGGCGCCGGCCCTGTCGGTTTGCTCTTGGCCTGCGAAATTCGCCTCGGCGGCGCAAGTGTCTTGGTACTTGAGAAATCCGACGATCCCGCTTCGGCGCTGAAGTTTGCGCCGTTCGGCTTGCGTGGGCTCTCGGTGCCCACCTGTGAAGCGCTCGATGGGCGCGGGTTGCTCGACGCCGTAGCGGGGCCGACGCCGCCGCGAGCGGGCGGCCACTTTGCTGGAATCCCATTTGATCCGGCTATGGTGGATACAACGCGGTGGCGGTGGCGCCTTCCCGGTCCGGCAGCCTCGCCAGCCGGTGCGACCATGGCGCAGATCGAGGGGGCGCTAACCCTCCGGGCTTTGGGGCTCGGCGTCGACATCAGGCGGGGCATAGCCGTTGAGGCGCTTGACCAATTCAACGATGCCGTTTGCGTCACGGCGGGCGGCAAGACCTACGACGCTGCATGGTTGGTGGGATGCGATGGCGGCCACAGTATTGTGCGGAAGCGAGGCGGCTTTACCTTTCAGGGGACGGAGCCGGAATTCACCGGCTATTCCGTGCAGGTCGATCTGGCAAATCTCGACGCCCTGCCCCTAGGCCGACACTACACTTCGACAGGGATGTATTTTCACTCCGAACCTGGCGTCGTCGCCTTCGTCGATTTCGATGGCGGCAAGGGCCATCGAGCCGGACTGACTGCCGCCGATGTGCAGGCGCTGTTGCGGAGGGTGGCAGGGACTCCGCTGGAAATCACAGCCCTACATCAGGTCGCAACCTGGACCGACCGCGCCTTTCAGGTGGAAGCCTATCGTCGAGGCCGTGTGCTGCTCGCTGGCGACGCCGCCCATATTCACGCCCCGCTCGGCGGTCAGGGTCTGAATCTGGGCCTGGGCGATGCCATGAACCTCGGCTGGAAGCTCGCGGCAGTCGTTCGCGACGCTGCGCCCGAGAGCCTTCTTGATAGCTACGATCAGGAACGCCAACCGGTCGGTGCGGCGGTGCTCGACTGGTCGCGCGCGCAGGTCGCCCTAATGCGACCCGGTCCTTCGTCGCGCGCCATCGAAGCCGTTGTGCGTGACGTGATGGAGACCCCGGACGGCGCCACATACTTCGCCGGGCGTGTCTGGGGTGTAGGGCAGCGGTACCCGATAGGCGCGCAACCGCCGGTCGGGATGAGCGCCCCGAACTTCGAATTCGTCGATGGGACGACGGTGGGAAAGCGCCTCCGAGCTGGCAAGTGGCTGCTTGTCGACTTCGATGGAGCGCCGGCACTTCAATCGGTCAGCACACGCTGGCGAGATCGAATGATCCATATATGCTGCGATGTGAAGGATCGCCTCGGTATGAGCGCGATGTTGATCCGACCCGATGGCGTGGTGGTTTGGGCTGCTGGCGATACGTTCGATGCACTCGACCTAGCGCACGCGGAAGCTCGATGGCTCGGGCCGAAGCACCCGCTTTAGCAGCTTGCGACCGCGTGCCGGTGGCCGACTAGAACACTTGCCGGCACCAAAGTCCGCATGTCGTCGGCACGCGATTTCCGCTAACCACCCCGCCCGGAACCTGATGGCGTCCGCTCACCGGACCTACGTCGACGCGGTCCTCACCGGATGCGTACTGCTCCGTGGCAAGAGGCGAAGGTGCTCCAGCGCCCACTCCGAGCGGGCGCTCTCCAGATCGTGGCTCGTGGCACCAAGAAGGACAGTACCTAAACAATCTAGAGATCGCGTGCGCGCTCTTCGGCTTCGGCAATCCTGCCCGTGTTTTCAAGGATCAGCATGTCCAGGAGGAACACGCTAGTGTTAAGCCCCGTCCGCAACGCAATTTCACGGAGTTCTGTCGCCATAGCGGCGATGTACTCCGATGCTTCCTTTTCCATATTGCGCTCCCCCAAGGCCCTGAACTCGGGAAGCGAAGCATGAGCTATGCAGCGTCAGATGGAAATTGGCATTGGGATAGCAGGTCGACCGAATTCCTCGCTGCCGAGAGCCTATGTGCAGTTCGATGCAGCGTTGCAACCGGTTGCAACGGGCGCTGGCCAAGCGGAGG
>JAYSCE010000004.1:8350-21394 GCA_041915035.1 Xanthobacter sp. | reverse complement strand
GAGGTCAAGGGTGGGTAGCGATTGCGTTCGCATGGAGAAGGCTGGCAATATTCTGCGCCTCACCAAGCTCCTCGCGAGTTCTGCAGAGGGTATGTCCCTTGATGAGATCGCCTCCGAATTCGCGGTCACGCGGCGGACTGCTGAGCGGATGCGAAATGCAGTCCGTGACCTATTTCCCGGAACATTCGAAATAATCCCGGATTGGCGGACAAAGAGGTTCCGGATTTCGGGCGGGGTCTCCGCCTTCCTCGCGCCAACTGCTCAAGAGCTATCGGAACTGGCCACAGCGGTACGGGCGCTGGAGGTGGCCGGCCACGCCTCGCGCGCTACTGTGCTGGGGGAGCTGAGCACGAAAGTGCTGGCGGCCTTGCGAGATGGACGGCGGCGCCAACTGGCTCCCGATGTCGAAGCGCTTTGTCGAGCGGAGGCGATCGCGCGCCAAGTTGGTCCTCGTAATGCCGCTGACGGGAGAACTCTCGATCTTCTGCGGCAGGCAATCCTGTCCATGAGGCGGATCAGGTTCGTCTACCCCACGAGGGCGGGGAAGGAGGTCGAGCACCTCCTCATCCCTTATGGTCTGCTGTTTGGCCGCAGTACCTTTCTCCTAGCGCGAAAGACCCGGAACAAGGAGCCGCTTCTTTGGCGCCTCGACCGCATCCAAGACTTGTCTGTCACGGAGGTCCCAGGCGCTCCACCCGACGACTTCGATCTTGAAGCCTTCGCCGCACGGTCATTCGGCATCTACCAGGAAGACCCAAGTGAGGTCGTGCTACGCTTTGCGGCTTCCGCTGTGAAATCCGCACGGGGCATGCATTTCCATGTGACCCAACAGCTGATCGATCTTCCGGATGGACGCCTCGAAGTCCGGTTCACTGCGGGCGGGCTGCTGGAGATGGTCCATCACCTGTTTACATGGGGCACGGCAGTGCAAATCGTTGCGCCGCCAGCGCTCAAGCGAATGATGTCGGAACAGTTGGAGTTGGCGTTGAGGCATCATCAGGCTACGTCGTGAGCGGCGCTTGATCGAGACGTTGCTGGCCGACCAGCCACAAGGCATACCGCGCGTCAATGACCGGCGCGCGCTAAACGGCATCCTCTGGGTTGCTGCAAATCCGGAACGCGATTGCGAGGCCCTGAGCCTTCCCAAGCTTTAAGGCGGCCGCACCACCTGCCTGCTACAGCCGCTCCAATCGAGGGCGGGGGAGAGCTTATTGGGGTCAGATGATGGACGCCATCACCTATGCCTATGACGGCGATAGCCAGATGATTGACATCACCTCCGTCCGCGCCCACCAGCAGGCCGCGGCGGCAATAGGGGAAGCGAAGATCGCTGTCTTGGTCACTCCCGAGACCGTCTTGGCTGATGCAACCGGTTGCAGCGGAATGGGGAGATGCTCGCCATGAAGTGCCTGTTGTTGAGCCGGAGGGCAGTCGGCAGTCCGAGCAGCGCGGTTCCGTTCGGCTTACTGGCAATGGTTCTTTCTGTGATCATTCCCGGCGTTGGCGGAGCATCGGAGCTGGAACGGCGGCTCGAAGGCACGTGGGCAGCGAGTGCGAAGGATTGCGAGGCCTATCTGTCGGGACGGCTCGATAGCGACGACATGGATCAAAGCACGCGACGGCGCTTCGGCGTGGCGACGATCAGGAATGGGCTCTTCAGCTATAAATACCAGATGGCAAGCTGCCAGTTGGGCGGCTCGCGGCGGCTGGATGCCGCAACCTTTTCATTCCACGCAGACTGCCTGCTCCGCGGCACGAACGGCAACGACATTGGAGTGGCGCGCTTTATCAGCGGCCACAAGGTCGCCTTATCGTTCAAGGCTCAGAGCTTCTTCTCCGACGTCACCCTGACGCGCTGCGCTCGCTGATGCTTCCAATCCGGTGCAACCGGTTGCAGCAAACTCATCCGGCGAGGGACAAGGTTATCAGCAGGCCTACGTGATCGGAGATGCGCCGACCCTCCGATATTTCGTTTGGGAGTGACGAGACCGAGGTCGTGGAGAACGCCGCCCCGCAAGCCAGGTGATCGATGGCGGGAAAACGCAACCCCTCAATTTGCCTTGCTGTCGCGACGCTGAAGTGGGGCTTGAGCAAGTCCTGAAGCTGATCGTGAACCGCCTGCGGTGCGCGCGTGCGGGGAACGGCCTGGTTGAAATCGCCCAGGATGATCGTGCGTGAGTGTTCCGCCGATCAAGAGAGGATGCGTGCGAGGCCGTCAAGATAGCGAGCGTGTTCTTCCCAAGGCTTGCTGTCTTTTCGGCCCATCTTCACATGCGCCCCATCCCAAGGGATGCACACTCCAATCAGGTCGATAGCCCCGTATGGTGTCAGTGTCCTGCCACGTGCAAAGCGTCCCGAAGGCAGAGACGGGTCTCCGACGTCGTCGACCTCTTGCCAGGGCCATCGGCTCCAGAGCACCACCTTCCTGCGGTCTTCCCTCACAGAGCCACCAAAGTCGGCCTCGGACATGATCCGCCACGTGTCATCAGCGAGGTCGATATTGGCCTCGGTGAGGCAGATGAGGTCAGGGTCGTGAGCTGCAATGAGTTGGCGGACAGCAGCGCCCCCTGCCGTGGCGGCGCGCTGCCATTGAACGTTCCAAAAGGAGGACCTTCATTGCGGAGGCATCGGATTGAGCAGATGTTGCGGAAGCCTAGCGCGCATAGCTTTGATGAACGGCGCCAATGCAAATTCAAAAGCAGGCCACAGTGGCCGAATTTCCGGCAGTCTCAACAGATCTAGAAGCAACTGCCGTACCACCGCTTCTGCACGTGGGGCGGCGGAAAAAGCGTTCGCCCAACACTTCAGTGAGGCGCGTAACTCCTTGGGGTTACCGCCAGGTCGCAAGTCATCGACGTGATGCTTGAAGCGTTCGTACAGCTTCGAAATGTTCTTCCGCGTCGGCACCGCAAGGTCACGGCCCTTTCTTCTTCGAAAATGATATCCGAGGAACTCGAACCCGTCTGCAATCCGCCTTATCCCATTGTCAGTGAGTTGGAACGGGCCAGCGGGGTGACGCTCGAAAGCGTCGCGAAGGGAATGCACTGCCTGCTCTACGTCCGCACGTCTGCGGGCCATAACCACGAAGTTATCGGCGTAGTTTTTCAACACGACCCCTTCAGGCAAGTTAATGCCCGAGAGAGCTTGGCCGACAATGTAATCCGCGATCATGGGTGAAGAGCAGGCGCCCTGGGGCAACCCACGCTGGCTAGCAACTGCTAATGGAAAGTCAGAGACGCATACCTTATTGAGACCATGTCCCGTGTATCTTGTACGGTGATGGCTATCTTCCACGAGTAGGGTGCTCGTGATCACCTCCTCCCCTGTGGGCAGGGACTGGCGCAGCCAGTCTCTGCTCACCGTAGGGTAGAAGCTCTTGATGTCGCAGGTAGCGACGTATTTGTATTGCCTCGACCCGATCGTCTGCAGGACACGGCGAACGATTTCGGGTCGCCCGCCGTTCTGCGTCCCGTACTGACGGGGGTCGATCGACAACAAAGGCTGGATCGCACTCTTGATCAGGCGCTGGCGCGCTGTATCGATCAAACCGAAGGAAAAAATGGGACGGAAGTCCGGCCACCGGTCCTTGGGCTTCGCATGCACACGGATTTCGTCATGCGGGGCCGCGATGGCGCTGACCTCTTTTGCGCGAACTAGAACCTCGTTTGGAGACAGTTCGTGCTCGCCCCGGCGCTGCATATTTCTGGCCGCCTGCCGAAGAGCGCAGACTTTCGCGTCATGGCTGCGCGAGATTTTCATCGACAAAAAGCGGGCCTTCCTTAGGTTGCCCTCTTGAAGGGCCTTTTGAACGCGACGGGTCAATCTTTCGACGTGCTTGCGCGCCTTCTTCAGCCGGGGGCGCATGTTATGCGCGGGCCTGATGGCACCGACGGACTGGCCGGGCATATCGTCCGACGCCGCACTCTCATTCATGAAAGCCACCACCCTGAAGGGCGCGGCCGGACCACTGTCAGGGTGGTGGAGCAGTGTCCGGCGCGCGCGTTGCCGGGGGATCAATCCCGACTTGCTATGTATGAGCTATAGGGCTGTAAAGGTCAAGTAAGAAACGAATGTGGGCGTCAAAAGGGAGTCGTCAGTGTTCATCCGCGCCAGTCGGGCAGAGATAAGGTGGAGGTGAGTTGAGTGTTCGAAAGAAACCCGATGCTCGATGCCGGTGAGTTTGTTAGCCTGTGAACTGCCAGAGCTTGACGCGGGAGGCGGCGATGAAGGGGCCGTATGATTTAGACAGGATGGCTAGGGATATCCGGATCTTGAAGTGGATGATGCTTGTGCTCCTCTTCCTCGTTTTCCTGTTGGGGGCTTCGATGCATCGTGCAGCCACGCGAACGACGTCGTCTGGGGCAGTCGGAGCGCCGTCGACCAACGAGGACGGTCAGCGGCACTAGCTGCGCCGATCCCCTTTGGTGCACGAGGAATTGCTGGGTGCGGTTGCAGCGCGATGGCGTGTGTCAGGTGCTTGCTCAATGCAGGGCAAACGGAGCCTTACCTGTGCTCTCATCTGCACTCCGGCGGCCTCCACTGACCAAGTCCCGACGGCAGCGGAGGCGGTGCGGCCAGGCATGGGTCCTGTTGCAACGGGTTGCACCGGAAAATGGGAAGTACGCTCACTGGCTGCCTCGACCTGCCGTGGCAACAACAGCTGGGCCTGGGCCAACGCCGCGCGTCACCCTTTCTGAGGAGTGCTCAGGCTGTTGCAACCGGTTGCACCACGCCAATAGCGCCCTGCAGTCCGGGGCATGATGTGATAGGGGCCGTGACGGGCGATGATCTCCATCCTGTGGTGGGCGTCCATTGCGGGCGGTCGAGAAAGTTGCTGGTTCGCCGACCGACCAATGACTGCGCCGATCGGCGTCGCCACCGACGCCTGGTCCGCATCATCAAGACATGGGCCGCGTCTAACCGGCGCCCGGTGGTGGTAGCGGCACACGCGAGCGCCCTCCTGCGATGGGGCAGGGACTGCGATAGGATGTTGCGTCGGGTTTTTTCGCCATGGGTTCCCTCATCAGGTTATGCCGAGGTCCTCTGATCCGCTGCAACCGGGTGCACCACGACGGCGGGACGCCCTCGCCTGTGATGGATGGCGACAGGAAAGCCACTTGTTAGAGGTGGCGCGGTGACCATTCGTTTTCCTGACTTTTCACGCTCTCAAGCTCCAAGCCGAGGGGCTTCGCATAACCACATATCGTGGTAATGCTCCACGTAACGTTGATGGACGGGTCGGGCGGCTGCGGCTCTTTCTGGGGCATGCAGTCATTCGCCAACATGCTCCGGAAGCGAACCGAGGAACTGGGTCTTTCCTATGCCGAGGCTGCCAGGCGCGCGGGCCTGAGCGAGCGTCGGTTTGGGAACTACCTGGCCGGGATCAGGGAGCCGGACTTGGCGACGTTCTGCCGAATTGCTGAGGCGCTATCTGTGACGCCCAACGACCTTCTCGACTTCCCCACTGGTGAGGTCGTGGGGAGGAGGGCCGATCGCGAGCGTCTGCACGCTGCTGTTGAGGCGCTGCCCGAGGATGCGCTGGAGCTGATCCTGATCCAGCTCAACGCTGTCGCGGCAGAAGGCCGGAAATCCTCCGCCGACGACTGACATCGGTCTTGCCCGATCGATTGCAACCGGTTGCACCGGATGCACTGCAGTGCCTTCTCGTGGGCACGCGGTCGACCGCCCACATGCGGGTGCCGTGCCCACTTCAGCAATTGTGAAACTGAGGTTGGTGAAATGATCGTCGCGGGGCTGTGCTGGTTCCTCGGGCTGAATGTACTGTTGCTCTTGGGAGCAGCGCTGTTCGAAGGATGGCCGGCGGCGGCCGCTGCGTTGTATGTTCTCGCAGCAGCAATCTTGCTCCCGCCGATTGGTGCACGTCTGAGCACATACCTCAGGCCGTTGGAGCGCCCATGGATCGCTCTGGTCGCAGGCTTCGTATTCTGCATCGTTGGCGCCGCTATGACGCCGGTGTCAACGAGAACCGAGGGCAAGGTGGTCGCAGCCACACCCTCGGCCGCTTCGGGCAAACCCACGGACGTCGCAGCACAGGCGCAGCCCATTCCGGCCCCCCCTCCAAAGCAGGTCGCCCAGCCGGCGAAAAAGCCGGAGGTCGTCGATATCCGCACCAAAATTCACCCGGATGCGGCCGGGCCCATCCAGGGGCCGTCTTGGGCTAAGACGATCCAGGACTGGGGCGACGACTGGATCCGGCGGATCAATCTTGCCTTGCCGAGGGTGGCGGAGAAGATCGCTCGGTCCCCCGATTGCGACTACGTCGAGGTGATCGGGATCTCGAACCGGAGCACGGTCCGACAGAATGCGGTCTTCTACGTCGATTGCCGCAACCACGAGCGCTTCTACGTCTCAGAGGCAGAACTCGGGTCCACGGCCGCGCCGGCCTCGAAGAACGCGAAGACGGCCGGCATCAGCGATGCAGTGGCAATAACGGCGTGTGTGGAGCAGGTGAAGGACCAGCTCAAATTGCCCCTGTCGTTTGACCGCCATGTACTCTCGACCAAGGTGTACCGCAGCCCGTACGGCAATATCGCCGTGGAGTTCGATTTCAGTGCCAAGAACGCGCTCGGTGGCAGCATCCCGCAGCACGCGCGCTGCGCCATCGACGACACCGGGATTTACCCCGCTGAGATATCGGCTCGATAGAAGCACCGGACGACGGCAGCGCCACTGCGTGAAATATTGCAACCGGTTGCACCGATCAGGGGTAATTTGCGGTTCGAAGCGCACCGCGGGAGAGGGGTGAAGCTCTTGCGGCGTCTCTTGAAACCCAGACGTTTAAGGGATTGTCGCAGCCTCACTCCAGTTAACTGGTGGCAATAGCTGCCGCAGGTTCGGCTACGGACGTCCTATTTGTGTGACCAGCCCTGGACAAAGCTATTCTCCTTCAACCGGCGGCGGCAAAGGAAGGCATGCCCTGAGGTCGATTCGCCTCATGGCGCGCGGCCTATTTATCGGCATAAGAAAGCCGCCGGATCGCTCCGGCGGCTGTCCTCGTCTCCGCGGGTCGTCGTCACATCGCGGGCATCACCGCGATGTCGTGGACGGGCCCGCTCAAGCCCTTGATCTTGCCGACCTCGCTGGCCGTGCCTTTGGCGAGATCGACGCGGTACAGAGTGCCGTCCGCCAGCAGCCAGCCTTCGCTCGCCAAGGCGTCCACCGTGACGATGTCGAACGCGTAGCTCTTGGCCTTCACCCCGAGCTTTCCGACAGCGGTCAGAATGCCGTCGTTGGGCGGCGCCTGCTTCACCAGTGCGCCAATGGTGGCATCGATGTTGTAAAGGGCGGTTTCCTTCGCGCCCTTCACCGCATTGGTGTAGCCGCCGGCCACGATGTTCGGCGTCTCGCCCTTGTGCATGTCGGTGTCCGCGAACTTCAGCGTGCCGTCCGTCGTGACCTTGCCGTCATCCACGTTGGCGCGGAGATTGGTGCCGTCGCTGCCGATGATCCGCAGCCGGTCGGCCACCGGGTTGAAGTCCACCGTAGCCGCCACGCCCCGGGCCAGCGTGCTGCCGAGCTTGGACTTCAGGGCCGCCTTGGCGGTCGAAGTGTCGATCACGGCGATGCTGCCATCGTCGAACAGGCCATAGAGCATGCCGTCGGCGGGGCGCACGTCGATGCCGATCAGCTTGCCGTCGACGCCGGTCACCTTCATCGCCTTTCCGGCAGTCCAGCTCTTGGCATCGATGGGGGCGATCATGTTGCCGTCCATCAGCGCGATCACCGTCTGGGCCTGGGCGGTACCGGCACCGGCAAGCAGGCCCGCGAGCACCAGGGCCATCGTCGAGACTTTCATGTGTCTTCCTCCGCTTGAAGCCGAACGGGTCGGCTGTGACGGAGCGGCTACCCCCGATCTCCACGGACGGATGCAGGCTGTCGGCATTTTTTCTTCGGTGCATCCGAAGTGCGCGCTCGCGCGTAACCACAGCGTGCGATCCGGCGGAGGCGAGATGACGGTCCTTGAAGCGGGCAAACCCCGGGCGTCCCGCGACCAGCTCGCGCGGGCGCTTGACGGCTGCGCGCGGGGGGATCGATCCAGCCTGCGGCACCTCTATGAGGCGCTCGCCCCGCAGATGATCGGGGTCGCCCTTCGGCTGCTGCGCCGCCGTGATCTGGCCGAGGAGGTCGTGCAGGATACGTTCCTGCGGATCTGGGAGAAGGCCGGGACATTCGATCCGGGGCGCGGCGAGCCGGCTACGTGGATGTTCGCCATCCTGCGCCATCGTGCCCTCACTGTCCTGCGCGGCGAGGGCCGCACCGAACTCGTCGACGATTTCGAGCCGATGGGTTTGGCGTGCGAGGACGCGGACGCCGAACATGTGGTCATCGCCCTGTCGGAAAACGGGGCGCTGCGCCGCTGCCTCGAACGGCTTGAACCCTTGCGCCGCAACGCCATCGTGCTGGCCTATGCGCGTGGACTGAGCCATGGCGAACTGGCGGGGCGGCTGGGCATTCCGCTCGGCACCGCCAAGTCGTGGATCCGCCGAGGCCTGCTCTCGCTTCGGGCGTGCCTCGCATGATGGGGCCGGATAAAGAAGCCCTGGCCGCGGAATTCGCGCTGGGCCTGCTCGATGGGGAGCAGGTGGCGCGCTGCGAAGCCTTGCTGGGGAGCGATCCCGACTTCGCTGCACGGGTTGAGGCCTGGCAGCGGCACCTGATCGAGATCGACATGACCGTCAGTCCTGAGGCGCCGACCGAGGCGCTGTGGCGGCGGATCGAAGCCAGGATCGACAGCCCGGCGGCGGTGCGGGCGCCGGCCCATGCACAGGCGCGGGCGGGAGTGCGGCAAGGCTGGTTTGCGTCTGTGTGGGGTCATCTTCCGACCTGGCGGGCGATGGGGCTTGCGGCGGCAGCAGCCTCCCTCGCACTGGCCATCGCCCTGACGGTGCAAATCCGCAGCATCGCCCGCACGCCGGTGCTGGTCGCGGTGATGATGTCCGACCAGAATCGACCGCTCGCGCTCGTCAACGCATTTCGGGACGGCCGCGCGGAGCTCGTGCCGCTGCAGGCGCTCAACGCCCCCGAGGGCAAGTCGCTGCAGGTCTGGACCCTGTGGGATCGCAGCCGCGGCCCGGTTTCCGTCGGCCTGCTTGAAGCGATGCGCAGCATCGACCTGAGGGTCGCGGGGCTCCCCGCGACCAGCCCGGACCAGTTGTTCGAAGTCACGCTGGAGCCCGCGGGCGGCTCCCCGACCGGGCGGCCGACGGGGCCCATCCTCATGAAGGGCAACGCATCGCGGACCGACGTCGGAACTTAGCTCGTCAGACGCGGTGGCCGGAAGTCCGCGTCCAGCACGCCAATTCGGCGGGAGGCTGAACCCGTTCGATACCACTGTTGATGTTCACGCTACGGAAGCTGAAGCGTCTCAGGAACATTCGAATTCTCGGCGCGTTAAGGCGCCATGACCACCGCTGAAGCTCCCGCTCGTCCGACCGACAAACCAGACGCGACCGCAGAGTCCGAACTGGACAGCGTGATCGCGGAGAGCGGGAAGGTGGTTGAACCACCTCCGCCCGAAGCCATCGAGCCCGATCCCTCCCTGGCGCCGGAGGAAATCGAGCGGCTGCGCAAATCCTATCTGCTGAAGCGCTTCTGGATCAGCGCGCGGGGATACTGGGGCGCCAAAGGCGACAGGCTGGCGTGGGTGTTCACCGTCGGCCTTCTGTTGCTCATCGTCACCAACGTGGGGTTCCAGTACGCCATAAACGTCTGGAACCGTTCGATCTTTGACGGCATCGAGAAGCGCGATGCCTCCACCGTCTTCTTCCTCACGGCCGTCTTCTTTCCGCTCGCGGCGGGCAGCGTCGCCCTGGGCGTGGCCCAGGTCTATGCGCGCATGGGCATGCAGCGGCGCTGGCGTGCGTGGCTCACCAATGCGGTGGTCTCGCGCTGGCTGACGGGCGGCCGCTATTACCAGCTCAATCTGGTGAGCGGCGATCACAAGAACCCGGAATATCGCATCGCCGAGGACCTTCGGGTTGCGACCGAATCCCCCGTCGACTTCCTTGCCGGCGTCACATCGGCGTTTCTCTCGGCCGCGACCTTCATCGTGGTGCTGTGGACCATCGGCGGGGCGCTGACGGTCACCGTGGGCGGGACGGACATCACCATCCCCGGCTTCTTGGTCATCGCGGCGGTGCTCTATGCGCTCATCGCGTCCGGTTCGATCCTGCTCATCGGTCGCCGTTTCGTGGAGGTGTCGGAGGAGAAGAACCAGTCGGAGGCGGACTATCGCTATGTGCTGACCCGCGTGCGCGAGAATGGCGAAAGCATCGCCTTGCTGGGCGGCGAGCAGGAAGAAAGGGATGGCATCAACTCCACCTTTTCCGGCGTGCTCCGGCAATGGTCGCGGCTTGCGGGCCAATACATGCGCACGACGCTCGTCTCGCAAGGCTCCAGCCTCATCGCGCCGGTGGTGCCGCTTTTGCTGTGCGCGCCGAAATTCCTCGAAGGCCAGATGTCGCTCGGCGAGGTGATGCAGGCCGCCTCCGCCTTCACCATCGTGCAGACGGCCTTCGGCTGGCTCGTGGACAACTATCCCCGCCTCGCCGACTGGAATGCCTGCGCGCGCCGCATCGCCTCGCTCATGATGTCACTCGACGCGCTGGAGCGGGCCGAGAACGGCGATGGCGTGGGCCGCATCCAGCGGGGTGAGACGGACGGGCGAGCGATGCTCACCCTGAACGACCTCTCCGTGTCGCTGGATGACGGCACGGCGGTGGTGGACCAGGCCGAGGTGGTGATCGAGCCGGGAGAGCGGCTGTTCGTCTCCGGCGCGTCCGGAAGTGGCAAGAGCACGCTGGTGAGGGCCATCGCGGGGCTGTGGCCCTGGGGCGGCGGCAGCATCAATTTCCATCCCGATGCGCGCCTCTTCATGTTGCCGCAGAAGCCGTACGTGCCATCGGGCACGCTGCGGCGGGCTGCAGCCTATCCGGGCGGAGCCGAGGACTGGTCGGCCGAGGAGATCGGCGCGGCGCTGAGCGCGGTCGGGCTCGAGCATCTGAAGGAGAAGATCGAGGAAGATGCGCCGTGGGATCAGACGCTGTCCGGTGGCGAGAAGCAGCGTCTGGCTTTTGCGCGCCTATTGCTGCACCGCCCCGACATCATCGTGCTCGACGAGGCAACCTCCGCTCTCGACGACAAGAGCCAGGACAGGATGATGGAGCTTGTGACCACCGAGTTGCCGGAGGCCACCATCGTCAGCGTCGCCCATCGGGCCGAGCTGGAAGCCTTCCACAGCCGCAAGATCGTGCTGGAGCGGCGCAAGGGCGGGGCGAAGCTGGTGACGGACATCGACCTTATCCCGCGAAAGGGCAAGCCACGGCTATTGGGCCAATTGCTGCGGCGACGTCGCGCGCCGCCCCCCGCTTAGCGGCCTACGCCATGCGGGGCTTTCCGGTCCGCGCACCGCGCGCGGCCGCTGCAATCGCGGACGTGCATGACCGCCTAATGTCATGTCACGGCCACATGCACCAGTATGACGTTTGATGACATGGCGCGGCGCTGCGGTCACCTTAGGCCTGAACTGGGGCAATTGCGCGACTGGCTCCGAGCGCGGTGCACCCGGGTGCAGGGTTTTTGGCCCCGACGGGGCTGTCACGTCATTGCTCACCAGCACCAGTGTGCCATTTAGTGCCAATGGGCATGGTGGGTGTGCGGTGGGTTTGAAAAGGCGCGATTTCGAACGGCCCAGCGATCTCGTGCGATCGGGTGCACCGGTGGGAAGGTGGTGGATCACGCCGCCTCCGGTGTTGCTAGGTGCTGCTCAAGTCCGCAGGTTTTCGCCGGAGTGGCAGTGTAGATGTGAACCAGGTCGGGACTGAGACACGTCGAGCAAGCGGGGGGCATGATATTCGGCCGACCGCTGCAACCGGTTGCACCAGACAGCAATAAGGGCGACCCGAGGGCCGCCCTTTGGGTACTTTCTGTAGGATAGGGGGATCAGGCCGCCTCGCCTTCGGTGGCGCCGTCCTGGTCGCCGGCGAGAGCCTCGACGTCATCCTGCCTATCCTCGACAGTCAGGCGAACACCGAAGCGCACCCGAATCAGCTCGATGGTTTCTTCCAGGGTCAGCGCCTGGTTCTCGCTCATGAGCGAGTATTCCGCGCAGATGAACTCCAGGGCCGCGTTCAGGTCATCCGTACCGGCCTGCTGCTTAGCCGCTTCGAGGGCGCGGGTGACCGTGGTGGCCTGGTCGTTGTGGAGGGAGAGGACGAGCTTGGTTTTTTTCGGCCTCGTCGAGGCGCTGCGGGTGTCGACATTGCTTTCCATATAGTTCGCGCGGAGGTGCTCGATAAGCTCCCGGCGCGAGTGGGATTGCGCAAAGTCGGCGAGTGCCTCGAAGTTGTCCTTGGTGACAACGCGGACCAGCTCCTTGGCCTTGGACCAGCCCATGGCGGAGAGGCGCGCTTCGTTGAGGCCGAGCTTGGAGAAGCACTCGTAGATGCTGATGAGGTACCGCGCCTTGCGGTACTTCACACCCAGCTCCTGCTCGATGTAATGCTGGAAGTCGGCCGTTCCTGAGTACCCAAGTTTGCAATGAAAATTGTGGCGCTGAATGTGGGAGAGAACGCCGCCTAAGGTGAAGTCGTCTTCATCCTGGCGTGCGACCAACCTCTCCGCCACCTTCAACGGATCTTCGTCACGAAGGAGCGTGTCGACCGTCGAAAATTCGTGATCAGCCGAAGCGGACGTGTCGTTGTACTCGTCGAGATCTGCAAGCTCGGCGCCCGGCCCCCCTTCGAGGGGGGGCGTCCGAAACGGGCGTCATGTCCCTATGGGTGCTCGGTGTGGTCAAGATGTCGTAGGTCATGGGCCCTATCCTTTCCAAGGCGCCTTGAGCGAGTTCACCTGCCGCTTGGCACGTCGGTTTGGCTGCGTCAGTTGGCAGTGAACGTGGGCGGGCCACATACGCTGGCGGCACGAGTTTGTCGTCGGTCTCCCTCAGTCGACGGATCAGGCTGTCCTGCTTCGGCCGGGGGATTTGTCGTCGTTCACTCTGGTGCAACCGGGTGCACCAGAGCG
>JAYSCE010000004.1:0-8340 GCA_041915035.1 Xanthobacter sp. | reverse complement strand
TGGTTTGGCGCTGGCCCCCATCCGCCGCGGTTGGCGGGGGTGATGCGTGGGGCGGGTTTTTTGTGTGGGTTCTCCGGGGTCAACCGGTCTCCACCCGAGCGACGGTCAGCATCCTGAAGCCATCACACGACAAAAACGGTCCCAGGTGGTCGGGGACTAATCCGCCTGCGTAGCCGTACAGCTTGTCGGAGGCATAGAGCGTACGGGGCCGGAACGGCTTGATCTGCAACGTGATGGCGACCGCGTCGCCGGAGCTATGGTCCTCGACGTCGATGCCGGTCACGCCCTCGGCGTCCTGCAGGTTGGGCAGGGCGGCTTCGTGGCCGACGCCCTCGGGGAGGACGAACTTCACTCGGGCCGGCCCCCCACGCGCAGCGCGGAGCCTCGGCCGTGCCGATTGCGCTTGCTGGCGAGGGATGGGGCGGCGCTCCGTCCTCCCCTTGTCCTGCTGATGAAACACCGGGGGGCTGGCCAACGACACCCACTGGGAATAATGCAGCCTGGTGCCGGCCGGCCGGGGGGAAGAACGCATGGATTTCGAAGAGGTCTTCCGCCTGTGGGACGAGCTGGCCGACTTCGACGCCAGCCGCTCTTTGGCCGCGGCATGCCATCTCATGTCCGTCCTCAGCACGGCCTCGAAGGCCTGGAACGCCACCTGGGCGGGCGCCGTCCGCATGCCCGATCCCGCGTCCGGCGATCCGCTCCGCGGCTGGCGCGTGGCGGCGATGCAGGCGCTGCTCCCGGTGGCACCGCATCGGGGCGAGCAGCATTTCTGGACCATCCTGGACGCATGGGAGCGCCGCGAGATTGACCCGTCCTTCTTGCTGCCGCTACGGAATGTGGGGCGTTTCCGCAGCTATTCCTTCCGGCGCGAGCTGCCGCAGGCGTGGTTCGATTCGCCCTTTTACAAGCAGCACTATGGGAGCGTCGGTACTTTCGACGCCGTCTTTGTCGCATTTCCGCTCAACGACGATTGTGAATCCCATTTCGGCTTCTATTCGGCGCAAACTTTCACTGATGGGGAGATTCGGCTGTTCGAGCGGGCCATGCGCGGCCTTAAATGGTTCCATCGGCAGTTGATGCTTAGCCACGGTTTGCTCATGGCTTCCGCGCCGCTGACGGTGACCGAACGGCGGGTGCTGCACATGCTGTTGTCCCGCGCCTCGGAAAAGGAGTTCGGCAACCACCTCGACATGGCGCCCTCCACCGCGCACCAGCATGTGACGCGCATTTATCGTAAGTTCGGCGTGCGCAGCCGGGCGGAGCTGATGAGCCTTTGGCTCAGCGCCGGAGGGTAACGGGAGCGCACCCAAATACCCCCGAAAGTCGTTGAAAACGTTCTCATCTTTCCCCGTATCCTCTAATTAGAGGAATAGGAGGGGCCCATCCTTTCCCCTACCGTCCCGCTTGAATCGCCCGCTCTGCGGGCAATAGGCGTGAGGCGGCAGCGATGGCGGGGGCGGAACCGACGGTGCGGGCGCCGGGTTCGGGCGCGGCGGCGGGTTGGCACTGCAAGCTGGACCCGGCCGCGGGCGGCGCAGCGGGACCTTCCTGCATCTTGCGTCGAGCCTTGCTGGCCTCGACCCTGCTGTCGGGCATCGTCATTGCTGTCCCCTTCAGCCTCATCCCTCTCCTCCTCGGCTGTGACGTCGCGCACGCGGGCGGCGGCGCCGGCAGCGCGGGACAGCCGGGCGGCGGCGCGGGGGGGCAGGACGCCCTCGGCGCCGGCGGCACCGGTAGCAGTCCGGTCGAGTCTGGCTATGGCGCCGGTGGCGGCGGAGCGGGCACGACCGGCGGAAGCGGCGGAGATGGCAGCACCCTGTCTCCGGGAGGGTCCGGAGGCGCCAGCCCGGGCGCGAGCGGCGGGAATGGCGCGGCGGGCGGGGCTGGCGGCGGCGGCGGCGCCCACGGGTTCATCGATACCGTCCTCCCCGCGGTGAATGTCCAGGGCGGGAACGGGGGTAATGGCGGCCGGGGCCTCGATGGCTCGAATGGCTCGACGGCCTCCGACGGGGGCGGCGGCGGCGCTGGCGGCTATGGCGCCATACTTGCCACGTCATCGGCCTCGCTCGGAACGCTGTCGGTCAACGTCACCGGCGGCAACGGCGGCAAGGGCGGCAACAGCGGCGTCACCACGGATAAGAGCCTCTTCTACTATGGGGGCAATGGCGGGAGCGGTGGCGGCGGCCTCATGACCGGCCCCAGCAATACCCTGAGCATCTCCTCCCATGTCACGGGCGGCAACGGAGGGGCGGGGGGCGCGGCGCTGTCGAATTCCGATGCCGGTGCCACCGGGGGCGAAGGCGGCTACGGCATACTGGCGATCGACGGCACGAGCCTCACCATCACCACGAGCGGGACGGTGGCCGGCGGCAATGGCGGCAATGGCGGTGCCAGTACCGTCAGTGGCCACGGCGGAACCGGCGGCGATGGCGGGGCGGGCATCTTTGCCCCTGCCATCGCCCAGGATTCGCTCCCGGTCACCATCATCAACAATGGTTCCATCACCGGCGGCAACGGAGGCACTGGCGGTGCCGGGCCGAACGGCGACCCCGCGAATGCGGGGGCGAACGGCGCGGGCGGTGCAGGCATCACCGGCGCCGGCATCTACATCACCAATAGCGGTTCCATCTCCGGTGGGCTGAACGGAGATGGCGTGACGCGGGCCGATGCCATCGCCCTCACCGGCGGCGGCAACATGCTGACCCTTCAGAATGGCTGGAGCGTCAACGGCGATATCAGCATCAATGGCGGTGGCAGTCTGCTCCTGAAGCTGGACGGCATCGACGCCACCCTGTCCAACACCATCACCGGGAACGGCGCGCTGGGCGTTTACGCACCCGGCCAGGTCCTCACCCTCACCGGTACCAATACCTATTCCGGGGGAACGACGCTCGCCGGCGGCACCGTCGTTGTCTCGTCGGATGCCAATCTCGGCGACGCCTCGGGAAGCCTCACCTTCCAGGGCGGCGGCCTCAAGAACACCACCGCCTTCACCACAGATCGCGACGTGATCCTGAAAGGCGGCGCCGGCTTCATAACCGGTCCGGACCTCACCCTTGCCGGCACCGTGAGCGGCCAGGGCGGCATCACCAAGCTCGGCACCGGCACGCTCACCCTCGGCAATGACGCGAACAGCTATCAGGGCGCGACCACCATCGCCGCCGGCACCCTCAGCGTGGCCAGCGGCGGCGCGCTGGGCGCGACCAGCAACATCTACTTCAGTTCGCCCGTGAGCGGGGTCTCAGGGCTGTCCGACGCCACTACGGCTCTGTCGAGCGCCGCCGCCTATCAGGCTGCGCCCACGCCGGAAAATGCCGACGCCCTCTCAAGCGCTCGCGCGACTTACGAGGCGGCGGTGTCCACCGGCCAAAGCTCGGGGGCGCTCGCGACCCTGAAGGTCACAGGCCCCACCGTTCTCGACGGTGACACGGCCGGGCCGATCATGCTGACCTCGGGCAATGCGGGTGTGGTGCAGCTGGAGGGCGACGGCGCCAGCTTCACCATGCAGAACTACAGCGCGTCCTTCGGGGCGGTCACGGTTCTCGCCGATAGCGTGCTGGATCTGAAGAGCGGCAGCGGGACCACGGGAGGATTCACCTTCAGCGGCAATTCCGGCACGGCCGGCGCCATCCTCAATTACGGCACCGTGACCATCGCCGATGCGACCTTCAACGGCAATTCGGGCAGCGCGTCGGGCGCCATCTTCAACGCCGGCATCGCGATCATCGGCAACAGCACGTTCAAGGACAACCAGTCCACGTCGAACGGCGGCGCCATCATGTCGCTCGGCACCCTGGCCATCGAGCAGTCCTCGTTCACCGGGAACTCGGCAACGGGAAGCGGCGGCGCCATCTACGCGATGAGCGCTCTGGCGCTCGACCATCTGACGTTCACTGGAAACAGCGCGTCCGGGAGCGGCGGCGCGCTGTTCGTCTCGGGTGCCCTGACGATCGACAACGGCACCTTCACGGACAACAGCGCCTCCACGGCCGGCGGGGCCTTCTTTGCCTCGGGTGCCCTGACGATCGACAACAGCGCCTTCACGAACAACCATGGCTCCACGGCCGGCGGCGCCTTCGTTTCCAGCGGTGCAACGCACGTCGACCACAGCACTTTCAACGGAAATGACGCATCAGCAGGCGGAGCAATCTCGTTCGTCAGCACCGCCAGCGCCATGGTGGTCGACAACAGCACCTTCAGCGGCAACAAGGCTGGGCAAGCAGGCGGCGCTCTCTTCGCCAGCGGCGCGCTGACAATCGACTACAGCTCGTTCAGCAACAATCAGGCACAAGCAGGCGGCGCCGTCAGCGCCAGTGCTGCTCTGACCATCGATCACAGTACGTTCACCAGCAACACGGCGGGGGCCGGTGGTGCCGTCCGTTCCGCCGGAGCCCTGGGTGACGCGAAGATCAACAACAGCATCTTCAGCGCAAACACCGCATCAGTGGGCGGCGGCGCGATCTTCAACTCCGGCAAGATGACGATCGGTCAGAGCACCTTCACTGATAATTCCGCAACATCCAGCGGCGGCGCCATCTTCAGTGGCGGCGAGACGACGATCAGCCAGAGCACGTTCACCGGGAACACGGCATCCCTGGGCGGTGCCATATTGGCTGGCGGCAAAACGACGATCGAGGACAGCACCTTTACAGGAAACACGGCATCCGCGTTTGGCGGCGCCCTCGCGATTTCTGCCGCAACGGTAGTCGTGACCGACAGCAGCTTCACCGGCAACAGCGCGGGCTTCCAGGGCGGCGCCATCCTGTCTCTCTCCGGCTCGGTGACCCTGTCCACCAGCGCAGACGCTACCAGCCTCTTCAGCGGCAACCTCGCCGGAGGCATCTCCTCCACGCCCATCGCCGCCTCCTCCATTTATTTCACCGGTGGCGCAAGCTCCCTCTCCGTCACCTCTGGCGCGGGCGGTCTGCTGGACATGCGGGACCCCATGGGCGGGGCCAACTCGTCGTCCACGCTGACCATCGACAAGAGTGGCGCCGGCACCTGGGCGCTGGGCGGGAGCAATGTGTTCACCGCCACCGGAACGGGCAAAACCACCTTCACCGCCTCCGATGGCCGGCTCTATCTCTATGGCGCGGGCGAGGTGGCGAACGGCAACAGCATCGATCCCGATGCACGGGTGGATGCGGGGGCGGTTCAGCTCGATGGCACGGGCTCGTCCTTCACGGTGGGCGGCACGGCGACGCTGGTGGCGGGCGGAGCCAATGCCATCACCACCGACGGCACCATCGTCTTCAAGGACGGGGCGACCGTGCGCGGCGGCAATGCCGGCACCGCAATGGGCGGCGGCGACCCTACCTTCATGGAGAAGGGCGGCGTCACCTCGCTGACCCTCACAGCTCCTGGCGGCATCACGCTGGAAGGCAGTCTCAACGCGGCGGCGCTGGGGGTGGGGGACACCTTCACCCTCGCCGGCGATCTCGGCGGCGCCAATGGCGCCCTCACCAAGCTCGGCGCGGGTACCGTGGTGCTCACCGGCAACAACACCTACCAGAACGGCACGACGATCGCCGCGGGCACGCTGGCCCTGTCGGGGGCGGGGACGCTCTCCTCAACGGGGGCGGTGGCGCTGACGGGGAGCACGTCGGTGTTCGACATCTCCGGCGCGAACGGCGACCGCACCATCGGCGATCTCTCCGGCGTCGCCGGCTCCAAGGTGGCGCTCGGCAGCAACGGCCTTGCCACTGGCACCAGCAACGACACCACCTTCGCCGGCGCCTTCGACGGCACCGGCACCCTGACCAAGCAGGGCACGGGCGCGCTGCTGCTGACCGGCGACAGCTCGGGATTTACCGGCGCCACCACGGTTTCCACCGGCACCCTGCTGGTGGGCGACCACACCGGCGGGGCGCTGGGCGGCACGGTGATGGTGGAGGCAGGGGCGACGCTGGGCGGCTCCGGCAGCATCGGCGGTGCCACCACCGTGGACGGCACCCTCTCTGCCGGCAATAGCCCCGGCACGCTCACCTTCAAGTCGGACCTGACGCTGGCGTCCGGCTCCACCTCCGTGTTCGAGCTGAACACGCCGGGGGTGAGCGGCGGCTCCGGCAACGACCTCGTGCGTGTGGACGGCACCCTGACTTTGGGCGGCACGCTCGACGCCAATGTGGGCTCGGCGGGCTACTATACCCTGTTCAGCTACGGCAGCCTCACCACCGGCAGCAGCTTCGACACGACCAACGTCACCGGCACCGGCGGCTTCCAGGTGCAGAAGAGCGTCATCGGCTATGGCGGCGGAACGGACAGCGCCGTCACCCTGCTGGCGGCGGGCGCGGGCCAGACCGTGCAGTTCTGGGATGGCTCGCAGTTCACCGGCAACGGCACGGTGGATGGCGGCACCGGCACCTGGAACGCCACCAACACCAACTGGACAGGCGCCCCTGGCGACGCCGGCATCAACGCGCCGTGGATCGGCTCGGTGGGCGTGTTCATGGGCACGGCGGGCACCGTGACCGTGGAGGGCACCCAGGCCATCGACACCCTGCAGTTCAAGACCGACGGCTATGGGCTCACCGGCGGCACGCTGGCGCTCGCGCCGGCCTCCGGCAGCTTCGGCACCATCGCGACGGACACCGGCGTCACCGCCACCATCGGCTCGGTGATCGCCGACGGCACCGGCGCCACCGGCCTCGCCAAGACCGGCGGCGGCACGCTGGTGCTCACCGGGGTGAACACCTATTCGGGCGGCACGAACATCACGGCCGGCGTGGTCTCCGTCTCCGCCGACGCCAACCTCGGCGATGCGGCCGGCGGCCTGACGCTGGACGGCGGCACCCTGCGGAACACGGCCGCCTTCACCAGCGCGCGTTCGGTGACGCTCGGCGGCGGCAATGGCGGGGTCGACACCGAAGCCGACCTCACCTTGAGCGGGGTGGTGGGCGGCTCCGGCTGGCTCATCAAGAGCGGGGCGGGCGTGCTCACGCTCACGGGCGCGAACACCTACCAGGGCGGCACGGATATCAAGGCCGGCAGCGTTTCCGTCGCCGCCGATGCCAATCTCGGCGATGCCTCCGGGGCCCTGACGCTCGATGGCGGCACGCTGCGCACCACGGCCGCCTTCGCCAGCGGCCGGTCGGTGACGCTGGGCAGCGGCAACGGCACTTTCGAGACCGAGAAGGACCTCGAACTGAGCGGCGTGGTCAGTGGACTCGGCGGACTCACCAAGACCGGGACAAGCGTCCTAAAACTGTCGGGCGCCAACACCTACCAGGGCGGCACAAACATCAAGGCCGGCACGGTCTCGGTAGCCGCCGACGCCAATCTCGGTGATGCCTCCGGCAACCTGACCCTGGACAGCGGCACGCTGCGGAACACCTTAGCCTTCGCCAGCGCCCGTGCGGTGACGCTCGGCAGCGGCAACGGAACATTCGAGACTGAGGCGGACCTCGGACTGAGCGGCGTGGTCAGTGGACCCGGCGGGCTCACCAAGATCGGCGCGGGCACCCTCACGCTTACCGGTATCAACACCTTCCAGGGCGGCACGGACATCAAGGCCGGGGTGCTCTCCGTCGCCGCCGACGCCAACCTCGGCGACGCTTCAGGCAACCTGACGCTGGACGGAGGCACTTTGCGCACCACCGCCGCCTTCACCAGCGGCCGGAACGTCACGCTTGGCAGCGGCAACGGCGCGTTCGAGACGCAGGCCGACCTCACTTTGAGCGGCGTCGTGGACGGCTCTGGGCGCCTCTACAAGGTCGGCTCGGCCGTCCTCGCCCTCTCCAGCACCAACACCTACCAGGGCGGCACGAGCATCCTCGGCGGCACCGTCTCCGTCTCATCCGACGCCAATCTCGGCGCTACCTCCGGCGGGCTGATGCTCGACGGCGGCACCCTGCGCAACACGGCGGCCTTCACCAGCGGCCGGTCGGTTACGCTGGGCAGTGGCAACGGCACGTTCGAGACCGAGGCGGACCTCGGACTGACCGGCGTAGTGGACGGCTCCGGCGGCCTCATCAAGTCCGGCGCCGGCGTCCTCACCCTCTCCGGCACCAACACCTATCAGGGCGGCACCAGCATCCTCGGTGGCACGGTCTCGGTGGCCGCAGACGCCAACCTTGGCAACGCCTCCGGCGGCCTGACGCTGGACGGCGGGACCCTGCGCAACACGGCGGCCTTCACCAGTGGCCGTTCCGTGGCCCTCGGCGGCGGCAACGGCGCGTTCGAGACGCAGGCCGACCTCACCCTCAGCGGCGACGTGGACGGCCCCGGGCGGCTGTACAAGGAAGGCGCCGGCGTCCTCACCCTCTCGGGCATCAATACCTACAAGGGCGGCACGAGCATCCTCGGCGGCACCGTCTCCGTCTCATCCGACGCCAATCT
>JAYSCE010000003.1:34432-35068 GCA_041915035.1 Xanthobacter sp. | reverse complement strand
GAGGCGCGGTCCGCGCGGTTCTGGTGCCCCCGATCGATGCGCACGATGGAGAAGTCTGAGGTGCCGCCGCCGATGTCGGCGATCAGCGCCAGTTCTTCACCGGCCACCTGCCGCTCGTAGTCGAGGCTGGCCGCGATGGGCTCGAACTGGAAGGAGAGGGCGGTAAAGCCGATGTCGCGGGCGATCGAGCCGAGGGTCTCCTCGGCGCGCTTGTCGCCGTCCGCGTCACCATCGACAAAATGCACCGGCCGGCCGAGCACCACGTCGCGCAGCGCCCCGTCCGCCTCGGCCTCGCCCCGCGCTTTCACCTCGGCGAGGAATTCCCCGATCACGCCCTTGAAGCCGAGCCGGCGGCGGCCGACCGGCGTCGTCTCCTCAATGAGGGAGGTGCCGAGCACCGATTTCAGGGCGCGCATGAGGCGCCCCTGTTCGCCGCCCACGTAGGCAGCCATGGCGGCGCGACCCACCAGCGGAGCGCCGCTCCAGGGGAAGAAGATGGCGCTCGGCAGCGTATCCGCACTGCCTTCCAGCCGCGCGAGGCGCGGGCCGTTGGGTCCGTTCAGGCCGAGGGTGGTGTTGGAGGTGCCGAAATCGAGGCCGCAGGCGGTCATCGGGCCTCCTTGCCGTATGCGGGTG
>JAYSCE010000003.1:32370-34422 GCA_041915035.1 Xanthobacter sp. | reverse complement strand
CATGCCGTCACCCGGGCCCTATCGGCACTCAGAAATGATAGCCGATGCTCATGAATGGGCCGTGCATGGTGGTGTTGTAGCGGAAGTCGCGGGTGAGAGAGGTCACCGACTGGTAGTCCGTGTACAGCGCCCGATAGCCGAGCGCGGTCGACCAGGATTCGTTCCAGTTGTACCCCACGGCGACGAGGCCCTGCGAGGACAGCTTCGAACTCGCCGGCAGCCCGAAGCCGCCCACGTCGGCCAGCGCGTTCAGGAACCATTGCTTGTTGAGCTTCCACTGAAGCGCGAGGCCGAAAGTGGGATCCAGCCAGTCCTTGGAGTCGGACTCGGAAAAGGCGAAGGGAACGAAAAGCGAGCTGATCGAGGTGTTGGCCGACAGGCGCTGATAGCGGAAGCCGGCCGTCGCGGAGAGATCGAAATCGGCATCGCCCACAGGCAGTCGATAGCCGGCGGCACCGGACAGGATGAACAGCCGCTGGGAGAAATCGACGAGGGGCTGGCCGGCCGTCGACAGGTTCTTGCTGGTGCCGAGCTGCGACCAGAACACGTCCGCGAACAGCGTCCAGTTGTCCTTCTTGGCGATGAAGTTGCCCATCACCGCGCCCTGGAAATTCTGCATCACGTCGCCGAAGGTGATGTCCACCGGGATGGCTGGCAGGCGCCGGATGCCGATGTCGCCGTCGATGCCGGTGGCCCAGAGGTACAGGGTCGCCTGATATTGCCAGCCCGAGTTCGCCTGGGGCTGTGACGCGGGGTGACGCCGCCGGTGCCGCGCCAAGGTCTGCGGCTTGAGCGGTGTGGTCCACCGCCGCCAGCAGTGCGCCGGCGACCAGCACGGCGATCGCTGCGCGCACCCCCATACGCCTGCTACGGTGCGTGCCAACCATGGCATCCGCGCCGCACGAGCGATCCGCGACCTTCATTCCGAATTGATAGCCCCCGACCATAATTCCCCCGTCTTGACCCGGCGCCGCACCGCGGCGTCTCGCGGCGCGGCTCGTCACCCGCCACTTGGCCCCCCGCCAATGGCCGCACTCTAGCGCAAGCACGGCTGTGGAACTGCCCCTTCCGAGCTATTCCCGGCGAGGTGTGGCGCCGACGCCACGGCGTTGGCTGGGCTTGCGCAAGGGCATGCCCGGGGATGCCGAATTTCGCGCCCGCGTCTTGCAATGTCGGACGATCGGTCAGGTTGGCCAACTTCGCGCGTGTGTGAACACAAGTCAGCACGCAGCGCGGGATATGACGTTGCGCGCCACGCCGAAAATATGTGAACAGGCATGGTCACGGTTCAGCTTGCGCGGCGGCCGCCCCACCCCAGTCGGGCTCGCGAGGTCTGGACCTTCCCGGAAAACGATCGAAACAGAGATCGCTCTTGACCACCACACTGCCCCTCGTGCGCGCCGCCGCAGTCGCGCCGATCCTGGTCTGGCTGCGGGATAACGGCCATCCCCTGGACCAGATGCTCCTGAATGCCGGGCTGCCGACCGGCCTGATCGAGCAGCGGGACCGTCCGATCCCGCTGCTGGCCGGCATCCGGTTGCTGCTCGACGTCGTTCAGCGCGAAGGACACGACGTGCCCTGCCGCGTGGTCGCGCACGCAGGGATCGAAGAATTCGGGCTGCTCGGACAGGTCGTCATGTCCTCGCGCACGCCACGGGAGGCGTTCGCCAAGGTGGAGCGTGCCCATCAGCATCATGGCTCCCACGGACTGCTCACCTTCACACCCGGCTCCGGCAGCGGCGCGTTTCGCCACGCGTTTCGCGTGCCCGTGGCGGACGAGAACCTGTTTCTGGTGCACCAGTATGTGGCGGCGCTGGTGCGCAGCGTTGCCTTGCGGACCGGCCGCGACGGTCCACTCCTCGAACGGGTGGAGTTGATCCCCCATCCCCGCTTCGGGCTTGAGGGCATGGGCGCCCATTTCGGCTGCGAGGTGGTGCCGGCGATGAACCGGACGGTCACCGTCGTCCTCTCGGATGCGGTGCTGGACCGGCCCTATCTGCACGGATGGAAGGCCATGGACATGGTCATTCCCGCGGGCGCCGCCTTGATCCG
>JAYSCE010000003.1:25018-32360 GCA_041915035.1 Xanthobacter sp. | reverse complement strand
ACGCTGGCGGGCTCGATTGCCGCCATCCTGCCCGGCCTTATCGAGGCGGGGGCGGAGCCGGGCCTCGCCAGCATCGCAGAGCTTGCCTTCATGAGCCGGCGCACGCTGCAGCGTCGACTGGCGGGGGAGGGAACCAGCCTCTCCGAGTTGGTGGACAAGGTGCGCGCCGAGCAGGCGATCGCCCGTCTCACAGCGAGCGGCAGCGCCATTCGCGCCGTAGCGGCGGAGGTGGGCTATGGGTCCAACGCCAGCTTCAGTCGCGCCATTCGCCGCTGGACCAGCACATCGCCAAGCCGGCTCCGACGCACCGCGTTGGCGGGGCGGGTGCGAGGCGGTGAAGAGGCGGAGTAAAGCCTCTAGCGTCGGCGTGCCCCCTTGCTGGGACGGGCCTTCGTCACCGGATGCGGGACAGCTCCAAGTGTACCCTCGGGCCCGGCATGAAATGCGCATTGGCCATGATCGGCCAGCGTCTCGATCACGCGGCACTCCGCTACCCGACCATGGGCGCAGGCGTGGACCATGTGCTCCAGCTCTGCCTCCAGCGCCTTGAGCGAAGAAATCCGCCGGCGCACCTCGTCAAGACGGGCGCCCGCGATGGCGTCGGCCTCGGCGCAGGATTGGTCCGGGCGATCCTGCAAGGTCAGCAGTGTCCGGATGGTGTCGAGGCCGAAGCCAAGTTCGCGGGCATGGCGGATGAAGGCGAGGCGCTTAACCTGCGCATCGTCGTAAAGCCGGCGGTTGCCTTCGCTGCGCGGCAGATGCGGCAGCAGGCCGGTCTCCTCGTAGAAGCGGATGGTGGGCACCTTCACGCCGCTCAGGCGGGCGGCTTCGCCGATGGTGAGATGCGCAGGGACCGATGCTGCGGGCATAAGGCTTGCTCCTCTAGTCGCTAGAGCATTTAGGCTGCCACCGTGACCAAAGGAAAGGCGGCATCATGACAGCTGGTGAGGTTCAGACCCGGTATCGCGTCTCGGGCATGGACTGCGCCTCCTGCGCAGCGAAGATCGAGGCCGTTGCAAGCCGTCTGGACGGGGTGTCGGAGGCGCGCGTGTCCGTGGCTGCGGCGACCTTGGTCATGCGGCACGTTTCTGGTGCCGATCTCTCTGCCTTGCCGGCGCGGCTGAAGCCCATGGGCTATGGCCTCATGCTCGCGAATGCCGAGCCCGCCCACACGTCGGCTCCGGTCGCGGCACGCGAGGCCTGCTGCGGGCACGATCATAGGCCCGGCCTCGGGAGCCAAGAGTACGCGGACGACCACCACGTGAACCACCAGCACGACGGGGAAGACGATCATTCCGGCCATCCAGATCGAACGACACCCGCCGCCCGCCACGATCACGCCCATGGCGCCGAACTGGGCGAGGGCGGCTTCTGGTCCAACGGCAAGCTGCGGCTGACCCTCGCCAGCGGTGCCGCCTTTGCGGCGGCCTTCCTCGCCGGACTGGTGCTGCCGCAGGTCCAGACGCCGCTGTTCATCGCCGCCATGCTGGTGGGTCTCGTCCCCATCGCGCGCCGGGCATTTGCGGCCGCGGCGGTCGGCATGCCCTTCACCATCGAGACGCTGATGACCATCGCCGCCGTGGGTGCGGTCATCATCGGCGCGGCGGAGGAAGCCGCCGCAGTGGTGTTCCTGTTCCTCGTCGGCGAATTGCTGGAGGGCTTCGCCGCCGGTCGGGCGCGCGATGGCATCAAGGCGCTCGCGGCGCTGGTGCCGAAGACGGCGCTGGTGGCGCGGGGCAGCGATTTCGTTGAGGTGCCGGCGGCGCAGCTCGCCGTGGGCGACACCATCCTCGTGCGCCCGGGCGATCGTATCGCGGCGGATGGCGCGATCCTCGCGGGCGAAGGCGGGATCGACGAGAGCATGGTCACCGGCGAGAGCGCGCCCGTGACCAAGGGCGTGGGCGCGAACGTCTTCGCCGGCACCGTGAACGGCGATGCGGCACTGACCGTGCGCGTGACCGCGACCGCTGAGGACAACACCATCGCCCGCGTGGTGAAGTTGGTGGAGGAGGCGCAGGAGGCGCGCGCGCCGACTGAGCGGCTCATCGACCGCTTCTCGCGGGTCTATACCCCTGCCGTCGTCGTCATCGGCGCTCTGGTGGCGACCGTGCCGCCATTGCTGATGGGCGGGGAGTGGGGCGAATGGGTCTACAAGGGCCTCGCAATCCTGCTCATCGGCTGCCCGTGCGCGCTGGTCATCTCGACTCCCGCCGCCATTGCCTCCGGTCTTTCCGCGGGCGCGCGTCGGGGCCTGCTCCTCAAGGGTGGCGCAGTGCTGGAGACGGCGGGCAAGGTCACCATGGTCTGTCTCGACAAGACCGGCACCCTCACCGAGGGGCGGCCAAAGGTGACGGACGTGATCGGCCTCGAATTACCCGAGCCGGAGGTGCTGCGCCTCGCTGCCGCTCTGGAGGGAGGCTCGAGCCATCCTTTGGCGAAGGCCATCCTTGAGCGCGTGGCTACCGAAGGCCTTTCGCTTCCTCCGGCGCGCGAGGGTAGGGCGCTCGGCGGCAAGGGGGTTTCGGGCCTCGTGGAGGGGCGCGAGGTGTTTCTCGGCTCCATCACCGCAACGGCTGCGCGTGCTGCACTCGATCCCGCTCTGGAGCATCGCCTCGCGGCGCTGAACGACGAGGGCAAGACCGTGTCCCTCCTTGTCGTGAACGACGCGCTGGCGGGCGCCATCGCCATGCGCGATGAGCCTCGCGCGGATGCGGCGGCGGGACTTGCGGCGCTTAACGCACGCGGGCTGCGCACGATGATGCTGACGGGGGACAATCCCCGTACCGCCGCCGCCATCGGCCGGGCGCTGGGTATCGACGTGCGCGCCGGTCTTCTGCCGGAGGACAAGCAGCGCATCGTCGCGGAGCTGAAGCAGAAGGGCGAGATCGTCGCCAAGGTGGGCGACGGCATCAACGACGCGCCGGCGCTCGCCGCCGCTGACATCGGCATCGCCATGGGCGGCGGCACCGATGTGGCGCTGGAGACGGCGGATGCGGCGGTGCTGCATGGCCGCGTGCGCGACATCGCCGGCATGATCAACCTGTCCCGGCAGACCATGCGCAACATCCGCCAGAACATCGGCCTCTCGCTGGGGCTGAAGGCGGTGTTCCTGGTCACCACCGTCGCCGGCATCACCGGCCTATGGCCGGCGATCCTGGCCGACACCGGGGCGACCGTGCTCGTCACCGCGAATGCACTGCGGCTTCTGCGACGGACGGAGTGATGAGTCCCCTCGTCACGTCGGGATGCTGAGGCTCCACATGGCGTCGAACATGGACGCCTGGAAGGCCGCGAACTCGGCGCTGTCGATGATCATGCCGTAGCTTTCGCGGGCGGACGAAATCAGCGCCACCTTGTTTCCGTAGATGAAGCAGGTCATCGCCAGCTGGTGGGCGGGCGGCGCGTAGCGCAGTTCGCGCCGCTGCTCCTGGCTGGACGGCCAGATGGGGGCAATGTCGCGCTCCGCGGAGCGGATCACGTGCAGCCAGATGCCCCGCCGCGCGCGCTCGGTCAGATATCGCTCCATCTCGTCGAGGCCCGGTTCGGCCATCAGCTCCTTCATGGAGAGGGTCGCCCGCAGCACCGCGTCGCCGCCGGAGAGCGTATCCCACAGAGTGGTGCGGATGCCTTCCGGGCCGGGATGGAAGCGCACGTTCGGCTTGCCGGTTTCATGGTGGTACATGGACCGCAGCACCGGCATCACGTCTTCCAACATCTGCCGGCGCGCCTCGATGCGCTCCAGCAGCACGCCGGGGTCCTGGGCGACCACGAAGCGGCGCTTGCCGTGGTCGACGAACCGGATCAGCCCCTCTTCCTCCAGCTTCGCCAGCGCATCGTGCGCCGTAGTGCGCGCGAGCCCCGCTTTCGCCGCGACCTCGGTGATGGAGGCTCCGCCGAGGCCGACCGCCGTCAGATAGAGCTTGTAGAGCGTCCCGGTGATGCCGATCCGGGCCAGCTTCTCTTCGATGTCCGCCGTCACTGTCACTTTCCCCCGATGGACGCAGCATGTCTGATCTCGTCGGCGAGGTCTATCGTCGGTTTTAACCGATAAAATTTCATACGACGCGCCCAAAGAATGAGCGGCTTGCTGCCGCTTTAGTCGGGTTAGTCCGTAATTATGCCCGATGAATCATCACATTTGCCGCCTATCTCAATTGACGGAAATGGCCGACATAAAATAGCCTTCGGTTATGGTTGATCGCATCGACGTGCCGCCGCCAGGCGGGGTGAAGGAGGATTTCCGGATGGGAGCGAACGCTGAAGCGGGCGCGATGACGGCTGTTCCCGACAGTTCGAAGCCGGTCGCCCGCACCATGCCGTGGACGCGGCTTCTCGCCGACAAGTCGGTTCGCGCCGGCCTCGGGCTCGCGGCCTTCTTCGCCTTCTGGCAGGCGGTGACGGGGCTCGGCCTCGTGGATGGCTTCCTGCTGCCGTCGCCTTTCGCGGTGGCGCAGGCCCTGTGGGACATGGCCCTCGACGGCTCCTTGTGGATCCACCTCGCCGCCAGCCTCCAGCGCGTGGCCGTCGGCTTCCTGCTGGCCTGCGTTGTCGGCCTGGCGCTGGGGCTCGTCTGCGGATGGTGGCGCTCGGTGTCGGATTTCGTGCGCCCGGTGGTGGAGGCGCTGCGGCCGATCCCGCCGCTGGCCTGGATCCCCATCACCATCCTCTGGTTTGGCCTCGGGGATGCGGCGTCCTACTTCCTCGTCTTCCTCGGCGCCGTCTTCCCGGCCTTCGTCGCCACCTACACCGCCGTACGCGGGCTCGATCGCAACCAGATGAACGCGGCCCTCTGCCTCGGCGCCAAGCCCTGGCAGCTGTTCTGGGACGTGCTGATCCCCGCTTCGCTGCCGATCATCCTGCCCGGCCTGCGCATCGCCCTCGGCGTCGGCTGGATGTGCGTCGTGACGGCGGAACTGATCGCCGCGCAGACCGGCCTCGGGTACCTGATCCAGCAGTCCCGCATGCTGTTCCAGATCAACAATGTGGTCGCCGGCATGGTCACCATCGGCCTCGTCGGCTTCGCCATGTCCGCCATTCTCGAGCGCATCGAGCGGCGGGTGAACGCCTGGGCGCCCTCCGAGCGCAGCTGAGGACAGCGAAAGGAACAGCCATGCTTGCCAGCGCCTCCCTCATGTCGTCCGCCGCCCCGGGCCTCGCGCCCCAGCTCTCCCCCGAGGATGTGCAGATCGACATCCGTAATGTCGGCAAGGTCTACGGGTCCAAGACCGAGGAGCCCGTCACCGCTCTTGATGGCGTGACGCTGCGCATCCGCCGCGGGGAGTTCATCTCGCTGCTCGGGCCGTCGGGCTGCGGCAAGTCCACCCTGCTCGGCATCATCGCCGGCTTCCAGTCCGCCACCAGCGGGCAACTGCTGCAGGATGGTCGGCCGATCACCCGGCCCGGTCCCTCGCGCACGGTGGTGTTTCAGGACTACGCCCTGTTCGGCTGGATGACGGTGCAGCAGAACGTGGAATTCGGCCTCAAGGCCAAGGGCATGGGCAAAGCCGAGCGGGCCGAGATCGCCCGCGCCCTTATCGCCATGGTCCGCCTGAACGGGTTCGAGGACAAGTTTCCGCACCAGATGTCCGGCGGCATGAAGCAGCGCGCCTCCATCGCCCGCGCGCTCGCGCCCGATCCGGACATCCTGCTCATGGATGAGCCGTTCGGCGCCCTCGACGCGCAGACCCGCGTGCTGCTGCAGGAGGAGATCGCCCGCATCTCCTCGGAGGCCGGCAAGACGGTGATCTTCGTCACCCACGGCATCGACGAGGCGGTGTTCCTCGCCGACCGCGTGGTGGTGATGAGCCCGCGTCCGGGGCGGGTACGCGAGGAGGTTCTTGTACCGCTGCCGCGGCCGCGCACGGCCGAGATGCGGTCCGATCCATGGTTCGTCTCCACGGTCAACGACCTGTGGGAAACGCTCAAGCCGGAATGGCAGAAAGGGGAATAATCGTGACCTCAGGACTTTCGCGCCGCCGTTTCGGCCAACTGGCCGCCGGCTTCGCCGCCTCCCTTCCCTTGGCCGCCCCCTCGATCCTGCGCGCGCAGGAGGGGGACGTGGTCCGCATGTGCTGGTTCAACACCACCACCGTGTCGGCCCAGATCGCCCATGTGCTCATGCGCACGGACATCCCTGCCCGCAACGGGCTGAAGATGGAGATGATCCAGCTCGCAGCCTCGCCGGCCATCACCGAGGCGCTGGTCTCCGGTGCGGGTGATGTGGGCACGCTGTCCGATTTCGCCGCCGTCACCACCATGGCCATCGGCGCGCCGGTGACGACGGTGTCCTCGCAGGCTCGCTTCCGCTCGGCGGTGCTGGCGACCAAAAAGTCCGGCATCACCAAGATGGCGGACCTGAAGGGCAAGCAGGTCTACGGCACCTTCGGCATCACCGCCTTCCAAAATGCGCAGGATGCTGTTCTGAAGGCCGGTCTCGTGCCCGGCAAGGACATGACCTTCGTGAACGTCGGCCCGGCGGAACTCGCCGATGCCGTGGGCGCGCAGCGCATCGATGCCTTTTTCACCTACGATCCCTTCGTGAGCTTCTTCGAGAGCACGGGCAATGCCGTGGTCGTGTCGGAAAATCTGAGCCCGGTCATCGTGCTCGCTGCCAACAACCGCTTCCTCCAGAAGCCGGATGTGCTGCGCCGCCTGCTACTCGCCAATGCGCAGGCCCTGTTCTTCGCGGCACAGAACAATGACCTCGCCAACAGCTGGTTCCGCTCCCTCGAGCCGGCCAAGAATATTCCGGAGCCCGTGCTCCAGAAGGCGTCCAGCTACGATCCGGCGTGGAGCGCGAAAACCTTCACCGACATCAAGGTAGCGCTGTCCCCCGCCCAGATCGCGCAGATGGAGACGCTGGCCAAGTGGGGCGTGGAAGCCGAGCTCCTGCCGCGCCTCCCCGACGTGCCGAAGTTCATCAACACGGCCATCGCCGGAGAGGTGGACAAGGAGATCGCCACCGGCAGCTTCGATGTGAAGAGCGTGAAGATTCTTCGCGCCTGAGGCCGCCGTCCGTCACCATGGAGACGATGGTCCCGCACCGCGCGCGGCCATCGCCCGCCAGTTGGCCGGAGCGCCTGACGCCGGCCGCAGGGACATCATGACCGATCCACACACCCAGGCCGCGGCGCCCCCGGATGGCCCCGCCATGCGCCATTTCGATTTCAGCACGCTCTCCGCCGAGATGCGCTACCGGCTTTTAGCCTCGGCGGTTCTTCCGCGGCCCATCGCATGGGTTGTCACCATGAGCGCGGATGGGGTGGCGAATGCCGCGCCCTATTCCTTCTTCAACGTCTTCGGCGCGGATCGTCCGATCGTGGCGCTGGGCATTCTGGCGCGG
>JAYSCE010000003.1:0-25008 GCA_041915035.1 Xanthobacter sp. | reverse complement strand
AAGGACACCGCCGCCAACATCCGCGCGACTGGCGAATTCGTCGTCAACCTCGTCCCCCACGCCCTCGTCGAGGCCATGAACGCGACCTGCGTCGATGCCCCGTCCGAGGTGGACGAGATCGTGCTGGCGGGCCTTTCGGCCGTCCCAAGCATCGGCGTGTGTCCGCCCCGCATCGCGGAATCCCCCGTCGCTCTCGAATGCCGGATGACCCATCTGCTGGATACCGGCCCGGGCCAGCTTCTTGTCGTCGGCGAGGTGTTGCACGCCCATTATGCCGCCCACGTGCTGACCGGCGATCCCGCCCGGCCACGGGTGGACGGTGTCGCCCTCGATCTCGTCGCCCGGATGCACGGCCCGACGGCCTATACCCGCACGCGCGACCTCTTCGACCTCGACCGCCCGCTGTGGAACGGCGCAGCACACAACAAGGAATAAGCGAGATGCCCAGGATCAAGGTGGCCGCTGTCCAGGCCGCAACCATCCCCTTCGACGGCCCGGCCGCGACCGCCCGCGCCGTCGGCCTCATCGCCGAGGCCGCTGCGACGGCCGCGAAGATCGCGGTCTTCCCGGAGGCCTTCATCGGCGGCTATCCCAAGGGGCTCGACTTCGGCTGCAGCGTCGGCCGGCGGACAGCCGAGGGGCGGGCGGATTTCGTCCGCTACGTGCGCGGCGCCATCACTGTGCCGGGACCGGAAGTGGACCAGCTCGCCGCCGCCTGTGCCGAGCATGATATCCATGTCGTGGTCGGCGTCATCGAGCGGGACGGCGGGACGCTCCATTGCACCGTGCTCTACCTCGGCCCCGATGGCCTCCTCGGCAAGCATCGCAAGGTGATGCCCACCGGCTCCGAGCGCCTCGTGTGGGGATTCGGCGACGGTTCGACCCTGACTGTCGTGGACACGCCCTACGGCAAGCTCGGCGGCGCCATCTGCTGGGAGCATTACATGCCGCTGCTGCGCGCGGCTTACTACGGCAAGATCTGGGCTGCCCCCACAGCCGACGACCGGGAGACCTGGATCTCCACCATGCGGCATGTGGCCATGGAGGGTCGGTGCTTCGTCATCAGCGCCTGCCAGGTGATGCGCCGCTGCGATTTTCCGGAGGACTACGCCAGCCGCATCGATGCCGCCCCAGACGCCTTCATGATGCACGGCCGCTCGGTGATCGTCGGTCCGCTGGGGGAGATTCTCGCCGGGCCTGTACTGGACGAGGAGACCATTCTCACCGCCGAGATCGACCTCGACGACATCATCGGCGCCAAGCTCGATTTCGACCCCATCGGCCACTATGCGCGGCCCGACCTGTTCAGCCTCAACGTTGATGAAGCGCCGCAGCTCCCAGTTATTTCCCGCGCCGAAGGCTAGGACTCGACCGGGCCTTCGGAATTGCAGAGCGTCCCCATCCGCCAACGCGGACGGGGATGCGGCAGCATTGCGGAGGACCACGCGGCGACATCGCGCCGACGAAGATAACTATCAAGACATGGCAATATATTAGAATATTGAATCGAATAGCATTTTTCCCGTTCAAGGGGCTCGCCCGGGAATTGCCCAAAAGAGGCATTTATAGTCCCGGTGGATTTGAAATTTATCAGAACAGTCACTGCCCAATTTTCCTCGATCCCTCTGATGCCATTCGCCAGCCTTCACAGTACCCTTGATCGCCTCCATAAGCGCAGAGAGCATCCGGCGAGGGCGAATGGCGAAAGATGACGTCAAGGGAGACGCTCTCGATGCTCCCATTCTGCTGACGGAATGGGAAATGCCTCTGCTCCGTGAGGCGAGCCTGATCGAGCGGCTCTCGGAGGTCGATCAGGCCATCGTTCGGATGCATGGGCGGGAGATGCTCCTTTCAACGGGCGAGCCGCTCTTTCGTCAGGGCGAGCACCACGACGGCATCGTGGTCATCGAAGACGGGCAGATCCGCAGCTTCTACGTCGCACCCTCGGGCCGTGAAATCACGCTGGCCTATTGGTCCAAGGGCCATTTCGTGGGCGGGCCGGACGTCTTCGGCGGCGGCACGCACATGTGGGCGGCGACGGCGGTTCGGCCGAGTCGGCTGGTGTTCCTGCCCGGCGCTGGTCTGCGCCAGTTGGCGCGGCAGGTGCCGGATCTCGCCATCGGCATCATCGATGCGCTCGTGTTCAAGGCCCGCTGCTATTCCGCCTTTGCCCAGATGCTCGGCACGCGCTCCGTGGCGCAGAGGCTTGTGCAGTTGCTCCAGCACCTGGCTCAGACCTATGGCGTGAAGGACGAGCGCGGCATCCTTATCGCCGCCGCCTTTACCCACGCAGATCTCGCGGCGCTCATCGGCGCCACACGGCAGTGGGTGACGGTGCAACTCGGCCGGATGCAACAGGACGGCATCCTTACCAACCGGCGCGGCCTGATGGTCATATTGAAGCCCGAGGCGCTGGCCTCCGAGCTGGAGCGAGCCGACCGAAACTGACGATGCACGGATCGCGGAAAGGCAACCGGTCTTTCGGCTTCAAGCAACGAATTTCTTTTATATTTAAATTATCGATTTGATGCTTTTTTAGCGGCCTGACTAAGGTCCGCCCTGGCTCCGGCCGCGAAACTAAGCGAAGGCCGTTCAAAGGCAATTCCTTTGCAACGGAAAAACCGCTCGATTCTCCAATGAGATAATGGCGCTTTTCGCAAGTGGCATCCCCCTTGCTGAGGTCAAACCATAGTCGAGGATGCCATGGCCGTTGCACTAACTCCCCCGCCCGCCACGATCTCCCAGCGTGACGCGGTCTTTTCCTTCATCACCGAAAAGGCGTGGCTCGATCTCGCCTGCGAACTGATCCCGGCCGGCCAGCCGGAGGCGGAGAATCCGCTGGATCCCGATCTACCCGGCGGGAAGGAAGAGGGCATCGCCTTGCTGCTCGCCGACAAGCTGGCGGCGCTTGGCTTCACGGTGGACCTGAAGGCGCGCACGCCGCATCGGCTCAATGTCATCGGCGCGCTGGCCGGGGCCGAGGAGGGGCCGTCCCTCATCCTCAACGATCACCTCGACACCTATCCTGCCGGCGACTGGGCGGCCTGGACCATGACCGGCGGCCATCCCTTCCGGCCAACACGCCACGGTGATTTGCTCTACGCGCGCGGCACGTCCGACACCCGCGGCAACCTCGCCTGCACGCTGCTCGCGGTGCAGGCAATCCGCGCGGCGGGCGTGCGCCTCAAGGGCACGCTGAAGTGTGTCTACACGGCGGACGAGGAGAAGAACGGGCCGGACGGCTCGATCTTCCTGCTCGACGAATGCGGCCTCGAGGCCGACTACACCATCGTGTGCGAGCCCACCGCCTGGACCGCGCCGGATGGCAGCTGGGGCATGGGCATCGCCATCGCCAATTGTGGCAACTTCCTCGTGGAGATCGAGACCACCGGCATCAAGACCCATCTCTGGCGCCCCGATACAGGCATCAATGCCATCACCAAGATGATGGAACTGTTGCCGCAGCTGGAGAAGATGAGCTTCGCCCACACGCCCGCCCCACATGCGGGCGGAACGCCGCCTATGGTCACGGTGCTGCGCATCGCCGGGGGCGTGCCGCGTGAGATGCAGTTTACGCCGGACAGCTGCAAGGCAGTGCTGGGTGTGGTGGGCATCCTCCCCGGCATGACGCGGGAAAGCGTGATGGCGGACATCAACACCGTGATCGCCACCGCGCTCGCCACCGATCCGACCCTGAAGGCGGAGGCCCGGCCGTTCCCCGGCGCCCTGTTCGTGGATGGCACCGGCGAGCAGGAGGCGGACGCCGAACCCGTCCACACCCTGCGTAAGGCCTACGGCGAGGTGCTTTCCGGCGAGCCGAAGCTCTACCGCAAGAACGCCTTCAACGACACCATTCGCTTCTCCGAGCGCGGCTTCAAGGCCATCACCTTCGGCCCCGGCGAAGACGGCTGGGCGCCGGTGAACGAGAGCATCCACATCGGCAAGGCCGTCGCCGCCACCCGCATCCTCGCGCTCGCCGTCATGGACCTGCTCGGAGTGGAGGAATGAGCGCCGTGGAGACCGCTCCCGAGCGCGCCTCAAGCCCGGCCCGGCCAAGGCTGCTGCCGGCCCGGCTGAGGGCGGCCCTGCCCCGCACGCGCCTTCTCACGACGCTGACCGCCGCCACGCTCTTCGCGCTGTGGTGGCTCGCGGCGCACTATGCGTGGGTGAACCCGCTCTTCCTGCCGTCGCCGAAGGCGGTGTGGGAGGCCTTCGTGCGCACCTCGACCGTGGGCTACCAGGGTAGCCTGCTGCACGAGCATCTCATCGCCAGCCTCTACCGAGTGCTGGCGGGCTACAGCCTCGCGTGCCTCGTTGGCATTCCGCTCGGCATCGTCATGGGTCTCAGCCGCGACGTGAAGGCGGTGTTCGATCCGGTGATCGAATTCTACCGGCCCCTGCCACCGCTGGCGCTCTATACCCTTATCGTGATGTGGCTGGGCATCGGCGACGCCTCCAAGGTCGCCATCCTGTTTCTCGCCGCCCTGCCGCCGCTGACCATCAGCTCCATGCAGGCGGCGGCGAGCGTCGATCCGCGCTACGTGAAGGCGGCGAAAAGCCTTGGCGCCAATTCGCGCCAGCTGTTCCGGCACGTCTTCCTGCCCGCCTGCCTGCCCGGCATTTGCACGGGCATGCGCATTTCGCTGGGCTTCACCTACACGGTGCTGGTTGCCGCCGAGATCGTCGCCGCCACCGCCGGCCTCGGCTGGATGATCTGGGACGCCAGCAAGTTTCTGCTCGGCGACATCGTGATCATGGGGCTGTTCGTCCTCGCCTTCACCGGCATGGCGCTCGATTTCCTCATCCGCCTCACCGAGCGCGCCCTCACCCCCTGGCGCTTCCGCTGATCCCCCTTTCGCCGACTGGAGACTGAGATGAACACGTTTCGACGCACGGCCTCTCTTCTGCTCGCCGCCGCCTTCTCCCTCGGCCTTTCGGCTGGCGCGCATGCGCAGCAGAAGCCGGAGGGGATCACCATCGGCTATCTCAACCTCGTCAATGCCCAGCTCGTCACCAAGGCGCTCGGCCTGCACGAGAAATCCGGCGTGCCGATCAAGTGGGTCAAGTTCGGCTCGGGCGGCGACATGAACCGCGCGGTTGCGGCGAACCAGGTGGATTTCGGAGGCGTCGGCAACCCACCCTTCACCCTCGGCGCCACCCGCGCTTTGCCCTACAAGGGCATCTTCGTGCTCAACATGCTCGGCCCGGTGGAATCCCTCGCCGTGCGCTCGGACAAGAACATCAAGTCGCTGAAGGACCTCGTCGGAAAGACGGCGGCCGCCCCCTTCGGCTCCACCACCCATTATCTGTTGATCGCCGCGCTCAAGGAGGCGGGGGTGAACCCCACCGACGTGAAGCTCATCGACCTTTCGCCCTCCGATGCCGTCGCCGCCTGGCTGCGCAAGGACATCGACGCGGCGTGGATCTGGGAGCCCAACCTCGACAAGATCGTGAAGAACGGCGGCGAGATATTCCTTACCAGCGGCGAGATGGCGAAGCGCGGCTATCCCACCTGGGACGTAGGCGTGGTGATGAACGACTTCGCCGCCAAGTATCCCGCGCAGGTGGTCGCCTACGTGAAGGCAGAGTGCGAGGGCATCGACTACTGGCTGAAGCACCCCAAGGAGACGGTGGACATCATCGCCAAGGAATTGTCCCTGCCCGCCGACGATGCCGAGCGCATGATGAAGGGCACCACGATGGTGCCGTGCCCGGAGCAGCTGACGAAGGACTATCTCGGCATGCCCGGCCAGATCGGCCAGTTCGCCGACACGGTGCTTGCCACGGCCACCTTCCTGAAGGACCAGGGACGGCTTCCCACTGTCCTGGACCGGGCCGGCTACGCGGCCTTCATCGACCCGTCCTATCTCGCGAAGGCGCTCGGCAAATGAGCGGCATTCAGTTGGCCACCGCGATGGCCCCGCCCCCTCCCCTGCCCACCCACCTCGCCCCCGTACCGGGGCGGGGAAGGCTGCAGCTAAAAGACCTCTCCATCGCCTACGGCGAGGGCGCAGCTCGGCGCACCGTAGTCGAGCGCTTCGACCTCGACGTCGAGCCGGGTGAGTTCGTCTGCGTGCTCGGCCCATCCGGCTGCGGTAAGTCCACGGTGCTCAATGCGGTGGCGGGTTTCGTGCCTGCCGCGCGCGGCCTTCTGGAGGTGGACGGCGAGACCATCCGCGGCCCCGGCGCGGACCGGGGCATGGTGTTCCAGCAGGCGACTTTGTTTCCCTGGAAGAGCGTGCTGGACAACGTGGCCTTCGGCCCGCTCATGTCGACCGGCAGCACCTCGACGGCGGAGCAGACGGCGCGAACCTTCCTCTCGCTCGTAGGGCTTACCGCGTTCGAGAAGCACTATCCATCCGAGCTGTCCGGCGGCATGCAGCAGCGCGTGGCCATCGCCCGCGCGCTCGCCAATTATCCCCGCGTGCTGCTCATGGATGAGCCTTTCGGCGCTCTCGATGCGCAGACGCGGGCGATGATGCAGGAAGCGCTCCTGAACATCTGGGCGGAGTTCCGCACCACCGTGCTGTTCATCACCCACGACATTGAGGAAGCCATCTTCCTCGGCGACCGCGTGGTTGTGATGAGCGCCAATCCGGGGCGCATCGTCGCCGACCTCCGCGTGGACATTCCCCGCCCGCGCACGCCGGAAGTACAGTTCTCGGAGGCATTCGTCGCGATCAAGCGGGAATGCTTCGCGCACATCCGATCCGAAACGCTGAAGGCCTTCGCCCACCAGCAGAACGCCGCCGTACCGGCGGCGTGATCCTTCGATGCGGAAGCGGCAGGGTTACACCTGCCGCTGAAACTGCCGGGCAAGCCCCGCGACCACGCCATCCTGCCCGGCGAGCCCGATGAAGCTAAGCGACGAGGGCAGGCCCGCGCGCGCCGGAGCCCCCGGCGCCACGATGGCGCACAGATCCATCGGACCGACGAAATAGGTGTAGGTGCCCATCACGGTGTTCCGGCCCATGGGATCGGCCAGCATCTCGTCGATGGTGTAGATGGTGGGCACCGTGGGCACGACGAAGGCGGCGTAATCGGCGAGCGCGGTTTCGGCCACGCGCTTCAGCTCGCGCATCCGGTACAGTGTCTCGAATGCCTGCTTCGCGGAATAGCCGCGCCCCGGCTCGATGGCGGCGAGCGCGGCCGGGTGGATGGCGTCGGGGTGGATGGTGATGATCTCGTCGTACTCCACGAGGCGCTCGGCCACCAGCGCGGACTGGAACACCAGCCGCCCCGCCTCCTCGAACGGCGCGAAATCGATCTCCTCCAGCGTGAAGCCGAGCTCGCGCAGACGGTCGAGATTGACAGCGAAAGCAGCCTCGGCGGCGGCGTCGCCGAAGAAGCGCATCTGGTCCCGGCGCGGGATGGCGAGGCGCTCTGAGGGTGCCGGTGCCGGCGCGGTTCCGATGGCGCCTGCATCGCGGCGGCTCCACGGATCGAGCGGGTCATAGCCGGCGATGAGGCCGAGGATCTCGCTCGCGTCCTCAACGTTGGTCGCGAAGATGGGGATGCAATCGAGCAGGGGGCTATTATAGACGGCACCGCGCGTGCTCACGAGCCCCAGGGATGGCCGCAGTCCCACGATGCCGTTGCAGGCTGCGGGAACGCGTCCCGACCCACCCGTGTCGCTCCCCAGTGAGAAGGAAACCAGACCTGCCGCCACGGCCACGCCGGAGCCGGAGCTCGAGCCGCCGGGGATGAAGGCGGGGTCGAGCGCGTTGCGGCACAAAGGCTCGGGGCTGCGCGTGCCGTTCAGGCCCGTCGCGAACTGGTCCAGAGTGTTCTTGCCGATGAGCACTGCCCCTGCAGCCTCCAGGCGGGTGATGGCGAGCGCACTTTCCTGTGGCGCCATGGCGACCACGGGGCAGTTGAGCGTCGTCGCCATCCCGGCCACGTGCAGATTGTCCTTCACCGAGAAGGTGAGGCCGAGCAGAGGAAGGTGCTCGCCGGCCTTGGTGCGCGCTGTAGCCGCTGCCGCAGCGCGTTCCACGTCCGCGCGGGGAACCAGAGCGGTGAAGATGCCGTCTTCCGCCGCCGCCTGTGCGCGATCGGCTGCGTCCAGCGCCAGCGCCACCGGATCGGCTCCGGCGGCGAGCGCCGCCCGGGCGGTGGCGAAGCCGGCGCCGGCGGGGCGCGCGGCGGGAGCAACCTTGTCAAGCATCGTGGGTCCCTTCGAAGGCCTTCTGGCTCTGCTGTCGGATGAGATCGAGACACTCGCGGCGAAGGGCCTGGAACGGCGCGCCAAGCGTCGTCTCTATGGTGCGCGGCCGCGGAAGGTCCACGGCGAGGTCGCGGACGATGCGCCCCGGTCCCGCAGACATGACGAGCACGCGGTCGGCCAGCAGAACGGCCTCGTCGATATCGTGGGTGACGAAGAGGATCGTGGTGTCCAGCTGCGCCCACAGACGCAGCAGGCTCTCCTGCATCACCGTCCGGGTCTGGGCATCCAGCGCGCCGAACGGCTCGTCCATCAACAGGATGTTCGGCCGGTTGGCGAGCGCGCGTGCGATCGCGACACGCTGCTGCATGCCGCCGGAGAGCGTATGCGGCAGCGCGTCGGCAGAGCGGGAGAGGCCGACCATCTCGATCAGTTCGTCGGCGATCGCGCGGGCCTCGGCACGGGACTTGCCGGCCATCCGCGGGCCATGCGCCACGTTCGCCCGGACCGACTTCCAGGGAAACAGACGGGGCTGTTGGAACACGACGCCCCGATCCGGGCCGGGGCCGGTGACAACCTTTTCGGCAACCACCACGTCCCCCTCATAGGGCGTCTCGAAGCCAGCGACGGCATTCAGCAAGGTGGACTTGCCGCAACCGGATGGCCCCAGCAGGCAGATGAACTCGCCCCGGCGCACCTGAAAGGATACCCGGTCGACAGCCGGCACAAGCTCGCCGCCGTCCCGCTCGAAGGCGATGGTGACGTCGCGGACGTCGATCTCGACCTCGCCCATCTGCCGCATCGGCACGGGCGTCGGCTTGCGGATCATCGAGATGATGCTCATCGCCACCACACCAGGCGCTGCGCCAGCGTCGCAAAGCAACGATCGGCGATGAAGGAGATGAGGCCCAGCGCCGCGAGGCCGGCGAAGACGAGCCCGGTCTGCATGTTCTGCTGGGCCAGCTGGATGCGATAGAAGATGCCGGCGAACGCGCCGGCCAACTCCGCCGCGACCAGCGTGTAGAAGGAAATGCCCACCGCCGTGCGCAGGCCCACCACGATGAAGGGCAGCGCGCTCAGCAACACCACCTCGCCCACCAGTCTGCGGTGTGGTGTGCCGAGCATCTGGGCGGCGCGCACCAGTCCCTGGTCCACCTTCTGGACGCCGAGATGGGTGGACAGCCAGACGGTGAAGAACACACCCCAGACAATCAGGAAGACCTTCCCGCCCTCCGACAGTCCGAACCACAGGATGACGATGGAGACGAAGGCGATGGGCGGGATGGGCCGCAGCACCTGGAACAGCGGGCCGAGCAGCCCGGAGAAGAAGGCAGAGCGGCCGGTGAGCAGGCCGCATCCGACGCCGACAACAGAACCGACGAGATAGCCGGTAGCGACCCGCTTCAGGCTGGCCACCACGTCCTCGACGAACAGGCCGCTCGTCACCCACTCCAGCGCCGCGCGCCCCACTTCGGTGGGCGCCGGAAAGAGAATGGGATTGACGATCCTCGCCTGGGCGATCAGTTGCCACACCATCAGGAACAGCGGGATGGAGACGAGCCCCACCGCCATGTTGATCCGCTGGCTCAGCCGGGCACTGCGCCGCCGCTTCGCCCCAGCGGCGGGGAGAGCGCCACCCCCGCGAGGGGAGAGCGCCGCCGGGGTGGAGATATCAACCATGATGCAGGCGCTTCAGTTGAGCTTGTAGGAGACGCGCGCGGCATCCAGCTTGCGCAGGGGCTCGGGAAAAAGAACCACCGCGAAGTCCGGCACGCCGGTCACGCCGGGCGGGTGGTTCTTCGTGTCGAGACGCCACTGGGCATGGGCCTTGAGGGCATCGATCTGCTTCGCCCCGATACCGACCTGATAGACATAGTCGCTCCAGATCGGCTTCAGATCCTCCGGTTTCATGCCCACGGCCTTGGAGACGACCTCGATCGCCTCTTCGGGATGCGCCTTCACCCACGCTTCGGCGGCGATGAGGGCGGCGAGGAATTTGGAGACGATCTGCGGATTGGCCTTCAGGTAATCCTGCATCACGACAATGTTGAAGGTCTCGGAATAGACACCCCTGGTGTCGAGCAGCGCGACATCGTCGCCGAGTGCCTTCCTGCCATTGGCGATGTGCGGCTCCCAGGTGTCGTAGGCATCGATGCTTCCGGCTGCCAGCGCGGGCAGCATCTCCTGGGGCTTCAGATTGACCAGCGTGACGTCCTTGGTGGTCAGTCCCGCCTTCTTCAGCAATTCGGTTGTGTACACCTCACTGCCGGTTCCGGCGGTGTAGGCGATCTTCTTGCCCTTGAGATCGGCAAAGGACTTGATGGTCGCCTTCTTCGCTGTCAGCGTCTTGATGTCCGAATATTCCATGCCCGCCACGAACGCGATGGGCTGGCCAGCCATGGCAGCCGCCGTGACCGGCGCTTCTGCCGTGGTGGCGATGTCGGCGCCGCCCCCAATCACCGTGTCGAGGGCCTGCTTGCCACTGGTGAAGTTGCTTACAGAGACATCGAGGCCTTCCTTCTCGAACAGGCCCCGCGCCTTGGCGACGATGGTCAGCGCCGAGATGGGTGCCAGTTCTGTGCGAGGCGAGCCTTCACGAGCTCTGCCGCTCCGGCGCTCGATACCGGCCCCAGGAGGATTGCAGCGGCAATAACGCTGTAGAGCTTGATATGCTGCATGGCCCGGTATCTTCGCTGCGGTGCACGGAAGCCGCCATCGAATGCGTCCCAGCTGGGCTTTAGAAGCAATTAATTGCTGACTGCAGAGACCCGTCAGTTTGGGCTCATTCCGCCCACCGCCGGACATCAGGGCCTGAGAAGGGCAGCGGTCATAAGCTGCGGTAGAATTTTGCCGGATGTCGGGTGCGCAGTTCGCGTACCAACGAGTGCGCGCACCCGTTCCCAGTGGGTGATTAAATCGATGATTTTATTTAGAAATTTGCAATGAGGTTCGGGCTGGTGGAGCCGAGGGGAATCGAACCCCTGACCTCTGCAGTGCGATTGCAGCGCTCTCCCATCTGAGCTACGGCCCCGAACCTTGGGAGGCGCCATTTATGATTTGGCGCCCCATGCTGTCAAGCGGGGAAAATCCCGGCAAGCACGGGATTTTCCGGCTGTCCACCGTTCCGCGTCACGTCCCTCCTTGTTCTTCCGCGCGCCTGCCTCTCAGCACCACATAGATGGCCGGAATGACCAGGACGGTCAGTGCTGTGGAGGAGGCGAGGCCGAACAGGAGGGAGATGGCGAGGCCCTGGAAGATCGGGTCGGTCAGGATCACCGCCGCGCCGATCATCGCCGCAAGCGCAGTCAACAGGATCGGCTTGAACCTGATGGCGCCCGCTTCCAGCAGCACGTCCTCAAGTGGTCGGCCGGGTGTCCGGGCGTGGCGGATGAAGTCCACGAGCAGGATGGAGTTGCGCACGATGATGCCGGCCAAGGCAATGAAGCCGATCATCGAGGTGGCCGAGAAAGGCGCGCCGAACAGCCAATGTCCGGTCATGATCCCTATGAATGTCAGAGGGATAGGCGTCAGGATCACGAGCGGCAGCTTGAACGAGCCGAACTGCGCCACCACCAGGATGTAGATGCCGAGGATCGCGACGATGAAGGCGCCACCCATGTCGCGGAAGGTGACCCACGTCACTTCCCACTCGCCGTCCCAGAGGAGGGTGGGCCTGGCCTCGTCGGAGGGCTGGCCATGGAGCGCGATCTCCGGCCTCGGAAGGTCGCCAAAATCCATGTTTTCCAATGCCTTGGACACGGCGAGCATGCCGTAGACCGGAGCCTCGTAGGCACCGGCGAGGTCGGCCGTCACCATCTCGGCGGGGCGGCCGTTGTGGCGGAAGATGGGGAAGGAGGCGGGTTCGCGGACGACCCGGACCACGTCGCCCAGCTCCACCACGCCGCGGCCGCCGGGCAGGGCGTTGGCGGGCACGGGGGTCGCCAGCGTGCGCTCGTCTACGACCTTGTTTCCCTTGGACATTTGGAGGCGGATCGGGATCGGCGCCCGGCCATTGCCGCGGTGGGAATAGCCCAGGGTGCCGCCGGCGAAGATCGAGCGGATGGCGTCGTACACATCCCCTTGTTCCACCTTGTAGAATTCGAGGTTGTCCTGGTCGATGGCGAGGCGGACGCGCTCGCCCGGCGTGCCGAAGCTGTCGTCCACGTCCACGATAAATGGAACATTTTCAAAGGCTTGGCGCACCTTCCGCGCGACCGCGCGACGGGTCTCGGCATCCGGGCCGTAGATTTCGGCGAGGAGGGTCGAGAGCACCGGCGGGCCGGGGGGCGGCTCGACCACCTTGAGCGAGGAGCCCGGCGGAAGTGCGATTGATTTCAACCGGTTACGGACATCGAGCGCGATCTCGTGGCTGGTCCGGGAGCGCTCGCCTTTCTCCTTCAGGTTGATTTGGATGTCACCCTGCCTCGGGGCGGACCGGAGGCCGTAGTGGCGAACCAAGCCATTGAAATTGAAGGGCGCGGCGGTGCCGGCGTGGGTCTGGAAGGAGACGGACTCCGGCAGATCGACAAGCGCGTTCACCAGGGTGTCCAGTGTGGATTCGGTGCGTTCCACAGGGGTGTCAGCCGGCATGTCGAGAATGACGGCCAGTTCGGTCTTGTTGTCGAACGGAAGCAGCTTCACCGTCACCGCGTGGGTGTAGAAGAGACTCAGGGATACGAGGGTCGCTACCCCCACGGTGGCGAGGAAGGCCCCCGCCCGGGCGCGCGAGGAGAGGATGGGCCTCGCCACCCGCACATAGAAGCGCCCCAGCCGACCGCCGTCCGCCGCCTCGGCATGATCGCTACCGTGACCTTTCCCTGCCCGCCCCGCGATGCGCAGCATCAGCCAGGGGGTGAGGATGACGGCGACGAAGAAGGAGAAGACCATCGCCGCCGAGGCGTTTGCGGGGATGGGGCTCATGTAGGGGCCCATCATGCCGGAGACGAACAGCATCGGCAGCAGCGCCGCGACCACGGTCAGGGTGGCGACGATGGTGGGGTTGCCCACCTCCGCCACCGCGTCGATGGCACCCTGCGCCCGCGAGCGGCCATCCTTCATGGCCCAGTGGCGGGCGATGTTCTCGATGACGACGATGGCGTCGTCCACCAGGATGCCGATGGAGAAGATGAGCGCGAACAGGCTCACGCGGTTCAGCGTGTAACCCATGAGGCGGGCGGCAAACAGGGTGAGGAGGATGGTGGTGGGGATGACCACTGCCACCACCAGCGCCTCCCGCCAGCCGATGGCGAAGCCCACCAGCACGACGATGGAGACGGTGGCGAGGCCGAGATGCAGCAGCAGCTCGTTGGCCTTCTCGTTGGCGCTCTCGCCGTAATTGCGGGTGACCTTCACCTCCACGTCGGCGGGGAGGGCGGAGCCGTGCGCGGCCTCGATCTGGCGCAGCACGGCCTCGGCGATGACCACCGCATTGGTGCCGGGGCGCTTGGCGATGGCCAGCGACACGGCCGGGCGCCGGGTGAGGCCGTCCGGCCCCTTCTCGATATGGGTGACGTAGTGTTCGGCCGGCTGGGTGGCGAGCGTCACGTCCGCCACGTCCCGCACATAGACGGGCCGCCCGTCGCGGGAGGTGAGGAGGATGCCGCCGATCTCGGAAGGCGTCTGCAAAGTCTGCCCGGCGACGAGGGTGCGCTGGCCGGTGGCCTCGCGCACGGTGCCGGTGTTGAAGGTGCGGTTGGCGCCTTCGAGCTTGCCCTGCAACTGGGCGAGCGTGATGCCGTAGAGGGACAGGCGCTCGGGATCGGGCGCGACGCGGATCTCCTCCGGCTGCTCGCCGACGATGTAGGTGAGGCCGATGTCCGGCAGCTTGGCGATGTCGGCCTGAAGCTCCCGCGCCACGCGGGTGAGGTCGTTGGCGGTCCAGCGTCCGGCCGCGTCGGGCTTGGGCACGAGGGTGAGCACGAGGATGGCCACGTCATCGATGGAGCGCCCGACGATCAAGGGCTCGGTGATGCCCACCGGGATGCGGTCGAGATTGGCCCGCACCTTCTCATGGACGCGCAGGATGGCGGCGTCCGGGCTGGTGCCGGTGAGGAAGCGCGCGGTGACGAGGACGCCATCGTCCTCGGTCTGCGAATAGACGTGCTCCACCCCGTCGATGGCCTTGACGATGGTTTCCAGCGGCTCGGTGACGAGCTTCACCGCATCCTCGGCTTTCAGCCCCTGGGCTGAGACGCGGATGTCCACCATGGGCACGGAGATCTGCGGCTCCTCCTCGCGCGGCAGGGTGACGAGGGCGATGAGGCCGAAGGCAAAGGCCGCGACGAGCAGCAGCGGCGTCAGAGGCGAGGCGATGAAGGTGCGCGTGAGCACGCCGGCGATGCCGAGAGGGCGGGTGTCGGGAGAGGTCTCGCCCATGGTCAGCGCCCCGCCGCGGAGATCACGTCCGCGTCCTTGAGGCCGGTGAGGATTTCCACCCGCTCGCCGCCGTCGCCGGGAAAGCGCTCGCCGAGGATGACGGGCACGTCGAGCGGGCCGCGCGGCGTCACCAGCGTCACGTAGTCGATGCCGTGCTCGGTGCGCACGAGCGTCGCGGGAATGGCGAGCACGGCCCTCTTGCCGATCTCCACCCACACGAGGGTGCGCTCGTTGACGAAATAGTTGCCGAGGCCGTCCACCTCCACGTCGGCCATGACGCGGCCGGCGGCGATTTCCGGATACACCTTCACGATGCGGCCAGGTCGGGCGGTAGCAGGCGAACCGGCCTTGTCCTGCGAGATGCCGCGTTCGCCGATGCGCACCGTGCCGCCCTCGCGGATGGAGGTGGCGTGCCGCTCCGGCAGGGAGAGCCTGAGATAATAGGGGCCGGAGGCGACGCGGGCGATCTCGTCGCCGGCCAGCACCACGCTGCCGGGTGTGACCGGAACGGTGAGGACGCGGCCATCGGCGGGGGCGATGACCGCGCCCTCGCGGGCGCGCTGCAGGATCACGGCGCGGTCCGCTTCGGCAGCCGTCACCTGGTTGGTGGCGACATCGAACTGGGTCTTCGCGGTATCGAGCCGGGCCTGGCTGGCGACGCCGCGGGCGAGCAGCTGCTGGGCGCGGTCCAGCTCGGTCCTGGCGTTTTCGAGCTGCGACTTCAGCTCCTTGATCTTTGCGTCGGCGGCGTTGAGGGTGAGGGCGTTCTTGTCGTCCACCACGAGGGCGATCTCGTCGCCCTCCTTCACGCTGTCTCCCTCGGAGACGGAGACGGCGCGCACCGTGCCGCCGATGCGGGCGCGGGCGGGCACCACGGTGCGGCTCTTCACCTCGCCGAACACGCCCTTCAGCTCCGGCACTTCCACGCTGCGCACGGTGAAATCGGCCGCGCGGGCAAAGGTGGCGTCGGCAATGGGCAAAAGGGCGGCCATCGCCGCCGCGAGGGCCGCGGCGGGCGGGATGAAGCGCTGGGACATGGTGGCTCTCTCTGCCCGGACTTGCGCCGGGCGGGGGTCAGATCAGGACGTTCAGTTGAAGGCGACGCCGGGCTTCACGCCCAGTTTCTTGAGCAGTATGGCCGCCGGGCAGAAGCCGGTGACGGACGCCTGCATCAGGTTCGCGCCCACGAAGGCGGTCAGCCAGAAGAAATAGGGGGAGACGGTGAGGCCGAGGCCGAGCGACGCCAGCACCATGAACCCCGCAAACATCATGACGATGCGATCGACAGACATTATCCTGCTCCCGAGATCCTGCTTCGTGGAGGCGCCCATCCAGGCGCCCCTTGCGTGCGGGCTTCCCCGCGTTGCCATTGCATCTAACATTCGATTATCATAAATTCAAGACTATGAATGTTGTCGAGATGATCCCCGCTTCGGAGCGGGCCGCTGAACTGATGCGCAGCCTGTCCCACCCGCAGCGCCTGCTCGTTCTGTGCGCGCTGGTGGATGGCGAGAAGTCCGTGGCGCAGCTGCGCGATGAACTTGCCATCGAGCAGGTGCCCATGTCGCAGCAACTCATGCGGCTCAGGTCGGATGGGCTTGTGGAAGCCCGCCGCGAGGGCACCAGCGTGTTCTACCGCATCGCGCGCGAGGAAGTGCTGGCGGTGATCGCCGCGCTTCACAAGGCGTTCTGTCCGAGCCGGGCGGAGTGCTGAGGGAAGGGTTTAGCCGCTTCCGTTCCCCGGACGCATGGAGCGTAGCGGAATGGTTCCACACAGGCCGTCATGGCCGGGCTTGTCCCGGCCATCCACGTGGAGCGGCTAGGGACGGCTGTCCGGCGAATGTACCATCGGCCCGACGTGGATGCCCGGCACAAGGCCGGGCATGACGATGGAGTTGCGGCGCGGCTCCGTCGAGCACACCAGACAGGCCTCACGCCGGCCGCCAGACCGCCGTGCGCTTGATCTCCATGTCCTCCAGCTCCCGCGTTACCGGAACCGAGTATTCGGCGAGCTTCGTCAGCCGGTCCTTCGGCAGATAGGTGCGGCCGGGATCGCCGATGAGCACCGTCGCGCCGCGTCCCGCGAGGGCGAGGAGCCAGGCGAAGACCTTTTCCGCAAGGTCCCGCTCATAGGCGATGTCGCCGGCCAGCACCGTGTCCCACCCATCGTCGCGGCCGATGAGGTCGTCCTGCGTGGGTGCGAGCGCGACGCCGTTGGCCTCGCCATTGAGGGCGATGGCGGCCACCGCGAAGGAGTCGATGTCGGCGCAGGTGACGGACACCGCTCCCGCCTTCATGGCCGCGATGCCCACGAGCCCGGAGCCGGAGGCGAAATCCAGCACGTGCTTTCCCCGCACCGTCTCGGGATGGTCCAGCACATGCCGGGCGAGGGCCTGCCCCCCGGCCCAGGCGAAGGCCCAGAAGGGCGGCGGCAGGCCGAGCTCGCCCAGCTCCTCCTCCGTGCGATGCCAGATGGGCACCGCCTCGTCGGCCACATGCAGCGAGACCTCCGGCACCAGCGGCACCGGCCGCAGCCGCGTCTCGGCGCGGATGAAGGCGGCGTCAGGTTGAGCGCGCGGCATCGGATGCGCGTTCGAGGAGCGGGTGGGAGAAGTGCGATTCGATCAGCGCCAGTTCGAGGGGAATCAGCAGCAGGAGACTGAAGAAAGGCACGATGCATTGGGCGCCGCTGAAGCCAAGGTTCGGAATTTTCTCCGTCTCAAGCTCGCCTTCGATTTCGATCCGAACGCCGTCCACCGTCAGCTGCGACCGTGAGAGGCACGACTTGATCGTCTGCGTCGCCTCTCCCGCGTTATCGGCCGCGCTGTAACCTCTGAAGTGGCTGACCTCTCCGCCTTCGATGCGGACGGGATAGCGCTTTTTCAGTTCCGGATAGGTCGCGTCCTCGATGAGCTGCCCGAGGTCGGATCCCCAGAACTCGAAGCTCGGTGCCACCGCGTCCACCCGAACGCCATCCGGCTCGACCCGCACCGGACCCACGACTAGGCGAAGGCGCTGGCTTCTCGCGCGGAGCCACCGGGTCGGCTCCGGCGCGATGCCGCCCTTCAGGGAAAAGCCACCGCGCACGACAGCGTTTCCCTGATCGACCAGATAGTCTCCCATGTCGAAGGTGGATGGGCCGATCTTCCGGAGGGGCTTTAGCCGGTTCACTTCACACCGCCCATGGCGCAGACGAGCGCCCACTCCTCGTCCGTCACCGGCTGCACCGAGAGGCGGGAGAATTTCATCAGGGCCATTTCGGAAAGCCGGGGCTCGGCCTTGACGGCGGCGAGGGTGACGGGAGTCTTGAGCGGCTTCACCGCCTTGATGTCCACCATCACGAACTTGCCGGTGGGGTCGGAGGGATCGGGATAGGCCTCCTTGATGACCTCGACGATGCCGACGATCTCCTTGCCCTCGTTGGAATGGTAGAAGAAGCCGGTGTCGCCGATCTTCATGGCGAGCATCTGCTGCTTGGCGAGGTGGTTGCGCACCCCGTCCCAGTGGGTGCCCTTGGCGCCGGCCTTCACCTGCATCTCCCAGGACCATTTGAAGGGTTCGGACTTGTAGAGCCAGTGGGCCATGGCAATGCTCGCGTTCGCAATCGATCGAGCGGATGTGCCGTTTCCCGCTGTGCTTGGCAAGGTTTGCTTGAGACGCCGGACGCCTTAATCTCCGCCGCCGGCGACGCGGACGGTCGCCGCATCACGCAAGGAAGCGCACATGGTCTATGAGGTTGCCACGCTCGACATCAAGGAAGGCTCCGAGGCGGCTTTCGAGGCGGCGGTGAGGGAGGCGGCGCCCCACTTCCAGAAATCGCGGGGCTGCATCGGCATGTCGCTGGCGCGCGGCGTTGAAACGCCCACGCGCTATACCCTGCTGGTCACCTGGGAGAGCGTCGAGGACCACATGGTCCATTTCCGCAACTCGCCCGAGTTCCAGGAATGGCGCCGCCTCGTCAGCCCCTATTTCGTCAATCCGCCGTCCGTGGAACACACCACCGGGGTGGCGACCTACTTCTGAGGGACTTCCCCGCCCTCTCCGGACACGGGAGGGCGGGGATCTACGCAGATTTCCGGACTTGTCGGCTATTCCCGATCGTACATAGCTTGTTCCATCTCAATGCTTCGGCTGCGGCTTTTCGCCAGCGTGCCGGATCGCCCGTTTGGGGCGCGACGCATTTTTGGAGGCTTGCCGTGGCGATCGCTTCTGAGCCGGAGACCGCATCCGACGGCCCTGCCGCCTTCTTCCGCGCCCAGCATGCCGCCTTCGGCGCGACGCTTCAGGCCCATGCGGGCTCGGCCGAGATCGTCGACCGCCTGTGGATGCAGGCCTTCTCCAGCTACGAGCACAATGTCAACGAGCAGACGAAGGATCTGCCGCCGCTCGCCTGCCACAAGGGCTGCGGCACCTGCTGCCGCATCCAGGTGGCGGCGACCATGCCGGAAGTGCTGATGGTGGCGCGCTATGTCCGCGCCATGGCCGAAGGCTTCCGCAAGGTAGGCATCGATCTGCCCGCCCGCCTCGCCGCCGCGCAGGGGGCGAGCGCCGCCACGTCTGGCACCATGGCGCTGGGCGGGGAATGCCCGTTCCTCGCCGAGGGCATCTGCGTGATCTATCCGGTGCGCCCGCTGGCCTGTCGCGGCCATGTCTCGTTCGATGCCGAGGCGTGCATCGCTGCGCTGGAGGGGGAGGCGGACGAGGTGCCGGTCTCCGAGAGCCACCGCACCGTGCGGGCGCTGGTGCAGGGGGCGCTGCAATCGGCCCTGCGCGATGCCGGCAAGCCGTGGGCGCTCTATGATCTCCTCGGAGCGCTGCGCATCGCGCTCGCCCACCCCGATGCCGAGGGCGCCTTCCGCGCCGGCGCGGACGTGCTCGACCCCGCCATCATCGCCCATGTGAGCCGCGAGGAGATGGGCCGCACCTTCGACCGGCTGAAATCCTAAAGCCCGCGCGGCGTCTGAGCGAAAACAACGCCCAATGCCCGCGCGGCGTCTGAGCGAAGGCAACGCCTAGACTCGCACGGGCCGCACACCCACCGACGCCGCAGACCCGGGGGAAACGGGTCCGCGGTCGTAGCGCATGGCTGTCGGCCCTCCGTTTTTTCTTTACGCACGCTCTGGAAGGAAAAGCCGGGGATGGCCGCTTTTTGAGGCCACCGCGCGCGCCGATGGGACGGTGAAACTTAACGCGCGCGGGGCCACGGCCACCCCCCGGTGAAGCCCCGGGAGGGGGCAAGTCTGGAGCGTTTTCGAGCGAAGTGGATACCGGTTCGCGTGAAGAAAACGCATCGCAACAAAGGCCGGATCATTTCAACGTTCGTGAAACGTTGAAATGATCTCGGGATCGCCGATCAGAAGAAGCCGAGCTTCTTGGGCGAATAGCTGACCAGCAGGTTCTTGGTCTGCTGGTAGTGATCGAGCATCATCTTGTGGGTCTCGCGGCCGATGCCCGACTGCTTGTAGCCGCCGAAGGCCGCGTGGGCCGGGTAGGCGTGGTAGCAGTTGGTCCACACGCGGCCCGCCTCGATCGAGCGGCCGACGCGGTAGGCGCGCGAGCCGTCGCGGGTCCACACGCCGGCGCCGAGGCCGAAGAGGGTGTCGTTGGCGATGTGCAGCGCCTCTTCCTCGTCCTTGAAGGTGGTGACGGAGACCACCGGGCCGAAGATCTCTTCCTGGAAGATGCGCATGTTGTTCTTGCCGAGGAAGACGGTGGGCTTCACGTAGAAGCCGTCCGCCAGCTCGCCGGTGAGCACGTTGCGCTCGCCGCCAGCCAGAACCTGCGCGCCTTCCGCACGACCGATGTCGATGTAGGAGAGGATCTTGTGCATCTGCTCGGAAGAGGCCTGCGCGCCGATCATGGTCGCGGGATCGAGCGGCGAGCCCTGCTTGATGGCGGCGACGCGGGCGAGCGCCTTCTCCATGAACTTGTCGAACATGCTCTCCTGCACCAGGGCGCGGCTGGGGCAGGTGCAGACTTCGCCCTGGTTGAGGGCGAACATGACGAAGCCTTCCACCGCCTTGTCGAGGAAGTCGTCGTCCTCGGCCGCCACGTCGGAGAAGAAGATGTTCGGCGACTTGCCGCCGAGCTCCAGCGTCACCGGAATGAGGTTCTGCGCGGCGTAGCCCATGATGAGGCGGCCGGTGCCGGTCTCGCCGGTGAAGGCGATCTTGGAGATGCGCGGCGAGGAGGCCAGCGGCTTGCCGGCCTCAAGGCCGAAGCCGTTGACGATGTTGAGCACGCCCGGGGGCAGCAGGTCGGCGATCAGCTCGGCGAGCACCAGGATGGAGGCGGGGGTCTGCTCGGCGGGCTTCAGCACCACGCAATTGCCGGCGGCGAGCGCCGGCGCGAGCTTCCACGCGGCCATCAGGATGGGGAAGTTCCAGGGGATGATCTGACCGACCACGCCGAGGGGCTCATGGTAGTGATAGGCGATGGTGTCGTGGTCGATCTCGCCCAGCGTGCCTTCCTGGGCGCGGACGCAGGCGGCGAAATAGCGGAAGTGGTCGATGGCCAGCGGGATGTCCGCCAGGGTCGTCTCGCGGATCGGCTTGCCGTTGTCCCAGGTCTCGGCGCGGGCGAGGAGGTCGAGGTTGGCCTCCAGGCGGTCGGCGATCTTGAGCAGCACCAGCGCGCGGTCGGCGGCGGAGGCGCGGCCCCAGGCCTTCTTGGCGGCATGGGCGGCATCGAGCGCGCGCTCGATGTCGTGCTCGTCGGAGCGGGGAACCTCGCAGATCACCTTGCCGGTGATGGGGGAGGTGTTCTCGAAGTAGCGGCCGTTCACCGGCTCGACGAAGGTGCCGCCGATGAAGTTGCCGTAGCGGGGCTTGAAGGGCGAGGTGTGGGCGCTCGAAAGAAAGGCGGGGCTGTTCATTTTTTCCTCCCGTGGTGGTGCCGGAGGATTTGCAGCGGGCGTGCCACTTCTCGAATGTGCGCCGCACGCCTTTATTTGCGGTGCGGGAAGATGCTGTGAAAACTTGATTTTGGCGGCACCTCACGGGCCTACGCAGAAGCCCGACTTTACGGGCGCCGAATAGTCGTGCGAGACTGTCGCGCATAAGAACAGGGTGCCGCGACACCTGTCGCAAAATGCGACAGTCGGCACCGATAATGTCGCGTCAGGGAAGCGAGACGAGCCGAGGGACGAATGCCTGCGCCATTTCCGCCCCTCTCGCCGGTGCCCCCGCCGGACGAGCTGCTCACCGCCCGCCGCCGGTTCTTTTCCGGCGCGCCCGGGGCGGAGCAGGCGCTTGCGCTCCCCATCATCCGGTCCTGGACCCGCTGCGCCGAGCGCGGCCTGCCTGTGGGCGGCCGGCTGAAGGCCGAGCCGCTGACGCAAGGCGAACTCTCGGTCCGCCGTGAGCGCTACGAGGCGCTGCGCCGCCGCTGCCGGCCGGAGCTGGAGGCGCTGCACCTCAGCGCCAGCGCCGCGGGCGGCATCGTCATTCTCACCGATCCCGCCGGCCTCGTGCTCGACACCGTGGGCAGCGCGGATTTCGCCGACCGTGCCGCGCAGGTGGCCCTGCGCCCGGGCGTGAGCTGGAGCGAGGCGGACAGCGGCACCAATGCCATCGGCACCGCGCTCATCGAGCGGCGGGGCATCGAGGTGCGGGGCGCCGAGCATTATGCCGAGCCGCACGGCATCCTCACCTGCGCCGCCGCTCCCATCCACGACCCGTTCGGCGAACTGGTGGGCCTGCTCGACCTTTCCGGCCCCTCCGCCGTGCCGCATCTCCATGCGCTGGCGCTGGTGGAGCTGGCGGTGGGGCAGGTGGAGCACCGTATGTTCGAGGGTGCCTTCCCCGGCCGGGACGTGGTGCGCTTCCATGCCGATCCCTCCTTCCTCGGCACCGCGCGCGAGGGCGTGCTGGTGTTCGAGGATCATCGCCTCGTCGCCGCCAACCGCCCGGCCCTCGCGTTGCTCGGCCTCGGCTGGGATGCGCTGGGCGCGCGGCGCTTCTCCGAGCTGTTCGAGGGCAGCCTTGGCCGCCCGGGCGACGCCCGCCGCGCCCGCACGCCCAACGGCCCCGTCATGCTGCGGCTGGAACGGCAGGCGCCGGCCCCCGTGCGGACCGCCCCGGCGCCCGTCCCCGCGCCGCCGCCCGTCGCGGCTCCCGCCGGCCCGCGCTTCGATGCGGAGACCGAGCAGGCGCTGGGCCGCGCCATCCGGCTGATGAATGCCGGCGTGCCCGTGCTCATCCAGGGCGAGACCGGCTCCGGCAAGGAGGTGTTCGCCCGCCAGATCCACGCCCGTGGACCGCGCGCGGACCGCACCTTCGCGGCGGTGAACTGCGCCGCGCTGCCGGAAGGGCTCATCGAATCCGAGCTGTTCGGCTACGAGGACGGCGCCTTCACCGGCGCCCGCCGCGCCGGCTTCAAGGGCCTGTTCCGCGAGGCCGACGGCGGCGTGCTCTTCCTCGATGAGATCGGCGACATGCCGCTGGGCCTCCAGAGCCGCCTGCTGCGCGTGCTGCAGGAGCGGGAGGTGACGCCGCTCGGCGGTGGCAAGGCGGTGAAGGTGGATTTCGCCCTCGTCTGCGCCTCCCACCGCGATCTGAAGATGCTGGTGGAGCAGGGCAGCTTCCGCGCCGACCTCTATTTCCGCATCGCCCAGTATACCGTGACCCTGCCGCCGCTCCGCAGCCTCGCCGACCGGGAAGCGCTGGTGGAGCGGCTGTGGCGCGAGATGGCCGGCCCCGGCCCGGACGCGCCGCTGTTGGCACCGGAGTGCCGGGAGGTGCTCGCGCGCCATACCTGGCCCGGCAATTTCCGCCAGCTCACCGGCGTGCTCAAGGTGCTCCTCGCCTTGGCCGAGCCCGGCGAGACGGTGGGGCCGGAGGCGCTGCCGGCCGATATTCGGACAAGCGATCTGCGCGGCGCCGCGCGGCCGAGTGGCAACGCCGGTTCAGACACCTTCGCCGCCCCTGCCGCCTCCAATGTGGCTGATGCAGCCACCCTCTCCGGCGATCTCGGCAGTGTCACCCGAGCCGCCATGGATGCGGCGCTCAAGGAATGCGACGGCAACATCTCCCGCGCCGCCCGCCGCCTCGGTATCCACCGCTCCACACTCCACCGCCACCTCGCCTCCCGCGGGCATTGAGGGGCGGCGGGTCCTAGACCCCCGCCAGATGATGCAGCACGATGCCTGATGTGGTGGCGACGTTGAGGCTGTCGAAGCCGGCGGCCATGGGGATGGCCACGGTCCGCACCCGCGCCATCACCGCCTCCGGAAGGCCCGGCCCCTCGGTGCCGAACAACGCAGCGACGCGTGGCGGACGAGCCAGACGCGAGAGGGTTTCCCGCCCGGACGGCGAGAGCGCCACCGCCTCGAAACCCCGCGCGTCGAGAAGTTCGATAAGCACTCCGGCATCCCGCACCCGCGCGAACGGCACCACGAGGCTCGCACCCACTGAGACGCGGATCGCCTTGCGGTAGAGCGGATCGCACGAGGCCGCGTCGAGAATCACCGCATCGGCACCGAAGGCGGCCGCGTTGCGGAAGATGCCGCCCATATTGTCATGATTGGTGAGGCCGAGGGCCGCCACCACCAGCGCCCGCGGCCCGAGCCCGTCGAGCAGCGCGCCCACGTCCGGCAGCGGCCGCGCTGTGCCCAGCGCGAGGATGCCGCGATGGATGGGAAAGCCGACGATGGCATCCATCACCCCCTGCGGCGCGACGTAGACGGGCAGGTCTTCCGGCAGCGCCGCGATGAGGTCGGACAGCCGCTCCGCCTGCGCCTGTGACAGCAGGACGGAGGTGAGCCGATGTCCGCCGCGCGTCCCGAGCCGCCCGGCCACCAGGCGCAGCACCACCTCGCCCTCGGCCATGAAGCCGCCCTGCCGCCCCACCAGATCGCGCTCGCGCACCTCGCGGAAGCCGGCGATGCGCGGATCGTCGGCCTCGGACACCGGAACGATCATAGGGGCCGGCGCTTCACCGGCACGGGGGCGCAGGTGCTGGCGCGCACCACCAGCTCGGGTTTCATCTCCGCCCGCTCCACTGGCCGGCCGGGATCGGCGATGCGCTTCAGGGCCAGCGTCGCGGCGGCGCGGCCATATTCGGGAATGAAGGTATGCACCGTGGTGAGCGGCGGGTGCCAGACCCGCGCCTCCTCGATGTCGTCATAGCCGACCAGGGAGAAATCGCGGCCCGCGAGAAGGCCCGCCGCCTGCAATTCCATCAGCGCGCCGAAGGCGGAGAGGTCGTTGAAGCAGACGGCGGCGGTGGGGGGCTCCTCCAGCGCGAGCAGGCGCGCCATGGCCTTGCGGCCTTCCGCGCGGAGGCCCGGCCCTTCCATCACCAGCGTCGGATCGAACGGGATGCCGGCCGCGGCAAGGCCCGCCTTATATCCGGCGAAGCGCTTGCGGCCGGTGGAGATGGCACCGAAGCCGCCGATCATGCCGATGCGCCGGTGGCCCAACGCCACGAGATGCGCGACGCCCAGTGCCACGCCCGTCACGTCGTCGGAC
>JAYSCE010000002.1:23262-38775 GCA_041915035.1 Xanthobacter sp. | reverse complement strand
TACCGGCAGCTTCATGCGCGACGTGGCGAGCGCGTGGATCGTCACCGATCTTTCTGCCTCGCCCGCGGCGGTTGCGACCATCCAGGCGGCAGCCATGCTGCCGGTGTTCCTCCTCGCCATGCCAGCGGGCGTGCTCTCCGACATCCTCGACCGGCGACGCTTCCTCATCGCCATCCAGATCGGGCTGGCGACGGTCAGCGCGGCGCTGATGCTGCTGTCGCTCACCGGTCTGATGACGGTGTCCTCGCTTGTCGCGCTCACCTTCCTGGGCGGCGTCGGCGCGGCCTTGATGGCGCCCACCTGGCAGTCCATCGTGCCCGAGCTGGTGCCACGCTGGGACCTGAAGAGCGCGGTGGCGCTCAATTCGCTCGGCATCAACATTTCTCGCTCTATCGGTCCGGCGCTGGGCGGCGTGCTGCTCGCCGCCTTCGGCGCGGCGGTGACCTATGGGGCGGACGTGGCGAGCTATGTCTTCGTCATCGCCGCCCTCGTCTGGTGGCGTCGGCCGGCGACCCCGCAGGACGAACTGGGTGAGCGCTTCCCCGGCGCCTTCCGGGCGGGCCTGCGCTATGCGCGGTCGAGCAAGGAGATGCATGTCGTCCTGTTGCGCTCGGCTTTCTTCTTCGCCTTTGCCAGCGCGGTTTGGGCGTTGCTGCCGCTGGTGGCGCGCGGGCTGTTGAAGGGCGATGCGGCCTATTACGGCCTGCTGCTTGGGTCGGTGGGGGTTGGCGCCATCGGCGGGGCGTTGCTGATGCCGCGGATGCGGGGGCGCCTCTCGGCGGACGGTCTCATCCTTGTTGCTTCGCTCGTCACCGCCGTCGCGACGGTCGCCCTCGCGCTGGCGCCGCCGCGCTGGCTGGCGGTGCCCATCCTGCTCACCATGGGTGCGGCGTGGATAACCGCGCTGACGACGCTGAATGCCACCGCGCAGGCCATCCTGCCCAATTGGGTTCGGGGCCGGGCGCTGGCGGTCTATCTCACCGTCTTCAACGGTGCGATGGCGGGCGGCAGCATCGCATGGGGCCTCGTGGCGCAGGCGGTGGGGGTTCAGGTCGCGCTGGTGGTGGCGGCAGGCGGTCTAGCGGTGGTTGGCCTCATCATGCACCGGGTGCCGCTGCCGGCGGGCGAGGCCGATCTGACGCCCTCCATGCATTGGCCGGAACCGGCGATGGCCGAGCCGATCCCCAACGACCGGGGGCCTGTGCTGATCCTGATCGAGTACCGGGTGGCGCGGGCGGACCGGGAGGCCTTCCTGAAGGCGCTGGAGCGTCTGTCCGCCGCCCGGCGCCGGGACGGAGCCTATGCCTGGGGCATCAGCGAGGACTCTGCCGATCCCGAAGAGATGCTGGAATGGTTCATGGTGGAATCCTGGGCCGAGCATCGCCGCCAGCACCGCCGGGTGTCCCACGCGGATGCCGACGTGCAGGCCGAGGTGCTGTCGTTCCACAAGGGCGATGCGCCGCCGGTGGTGCGCCACTGGATCGGGGTCGATCCGCCGCGATAAGATCGGATCGGTGCGCGCCCGTCAGGAGGCTTTGGCCTCCGCCGGGGGGCTTCCGCCGGTGCTCTCGCGTAGCATGATGCGATAGCCGACCTCGCAGGTGCCACCCCGCGCGGCTGTGCCCGCAATGCGGCCGAGCAGCATCTCGGCCGCCTTCTGGCCCATCTCGTAGCGCGGGATGTCCACGGTGGAGAGCGAGGGGTTGAGGTGGCTCGAAAAATCGAGCCCGCCGAAGCCGGCGACCGCGATATCGCCGGGCACGGTGAGGCCCATGCGCTGGAAGGCCAGCAGCGCGCCGGCCGCCAGTACGTCGTTGAGGCAGAGCAGCGCATCGGGGCGGGGCCGCATGGCGGCGACGCGCTCGGCGATCACCCGGCCGGAGTCCATGCTGGTCAGATCGTCCGCGTTGAGGATGAGCGGCGCGCCGAGCCCGGCCTCGGCGATCGCGGCTTCGTAGCCGTTGGCGCGCATCTCGGCGCGGCGGGCGCGCGTCGCCGCGCCGACGAAGGCGATGCGGCGAAAGCCCTGCGTCACCAGCGCCTCGGTCACGGCCTTCATGGCATCGAAGTTGGAGAGACCGACAAGGCTGTCGATGGGCGTCGGCGTGCTGTCCCACGTCTCCACCACAGGCACGCCCGACTTTGCCAGCAGCGCCCGCGTGGTGCGCGTGTGGGAGACGCCGATGATGACGAAGCCGTCCGGCCGGCGCCGCAGCAGCGCCTCGATCACCTTTTCCTCCTCCGCCGGGGAATAGTTCGTCTCCGCCATGATCATCTGCACCGCGTGAGTCCGGGCGACGTCCGAGACCCCTTTCACACTGTCGGTGAAGATGGATGAGGCGACCGTCGGCAGGATCAGCGCGATGATCCCGCTGCGCTGGGAGGCGAGGGAAGAGGCGACCAAATTATAGATGTAGCCCGTCTCCCGAATCGCCGCTTCGACGCGCGCCTTGAGATCGGCATTCACGAGGGTGGGCTGGCGCAGCACGCGCGAAACCGTCATGGCGGACACGCCCGCCACGCGGGCCACATCCTCCATGGTGACGCCGGCCGCCCGTCCCCCCCGTTTCTGCCGCATCGCTGATTCCGCCCTCCTATCCTCAGCCAACATATGGCCTGCGGGTCGCTTGACAAGCGGATCGCGTTAGCGCTAACAAATGATAGCGCTAACAATTAAAAACTCGGATGGGTGGAAATGCGCGACGCGAGGCCCGCGGAGGTTCTGGAAACGGACGTGCTGGTGGTGGGTGGCGGAGCGGCAGGGCTCGCCTGCGCGGTCGCGGCGGCGCGCCGGGGCCGGCGCGTCGTTCTGCTGGAGCGCTACGGCTTCAGCGGCGGCGCGGCGGTGGCCGGGCTCTCCGGCACCATCTGCGGCCTCTATGCCGCCTCCGATCGCCGCAACGCCGAGCCGGAGCAGGTGGTGCACGGCTTCGTCGATGAGTTCATCGCTGCGATGGAAGCGCGCGGCGGGCTCACCGGCCCGGTGCAATACGGCAAGACCTATGTGCGCGTACACGATCCGCTGGTCTGGCGCGAGGCGGGCGACGCTCTGCTCGGGGCCGAGGGCAATATCCGCGTGCTCTACCACGTCACCGTCACCGGCGTTCTTGCCGAGGGCGACCATGTGCGCGGCGTCACCGCCTTCACCAAGCAGGGGCCGCTGGAGGTACGCGCGAAGATCACCGTAGACGCCTCCGGCGATGCGGACGTGGCGGCCATGACGGGGCGGGCGCTCACCAAGGGGCGCGACGGCGCCATCCAGAACCCCACCATGATCTTCCGCATCCTCGGGGTGGACATGGCGCGCTTCCTCGCCGCGCACGGGCCGGATTCCATCCTCGACGAGCGGGTGATGAAGCTCATCCAGGCGCTCAACGCCTCGGGCGACTACCGCCTGCCGCGCGCCAAGATCTTCCTCTTCCCCACGCCCCGCCCTGGTGAGCTGATCTGCAACGCTACGCGCATCGTGGGTGCCGATGGTCGCGAGCTGGACGCCACCCGCATTGCGGACCTCAGCGAGGCGGAGATCGAGGGGCGCAAGCAGGTGCGCGAATACGCCCGCTTCATCCGCGACCATATCGCCGGCTGCGAAGCGTCCTTCGTCAACGATACGGGCGTCCAGGTGGGCGTGCGGCAGACGTGGCAGATCGTCGGCCGCGACCTTCTGAAGAACGAGGATGTCACCTCGGCCCGCAAGCGCGCGGACGGTATCTGCCGCTCGCCCTGGCCCATCGAGCTGCATTCCGGCGAGAAGCCGAAGCTGCACTGGATCCTCGACGACTATTACGAGATCCCCCTCGGCTGCTTCCTGCCCGCCACGGGCACGGGCCTGGTGATGGCCGGGCGCTGCCTCTCGGCCGAGCACGAGGCCATGGCCTCGGCCCGCGTCACCGCCCAGTGCTTCGGCTACGGGCAGGCCATGGGCCTCGTCGCCGACCAGCTCTGCGACGATCCGGCGGCGCTTCCGTCCGGCTCCGACATCCGCGCCGAGCTCAACGCGCTCGGCGCCCAGCTCAACTGACGAGACAGGGACGTTTCATGTCCGACGCCGACCAGAAAATGCCGACGCTGCGCAGCAATTTCGAGCCCGGCACCACCCGCTGGGCGGTGCGCCGCGCCCAGTGGCTCGCCATGGGCTACAGCGAGGAAGACCTGCTGAAGCCGAAGATCGCCATCGTCAACAGCTCCAGCAAGCTCTCGGTCTGCTACGCGCATCTTGACGATGTGTGCCGCGTGGTAGAGCAGGCCATCCGCGACGCCGGCGGCCTGCCGTTCGAGATCCGCACGGTGGCACCGTCCGATTTCGTCACCAGCGCAGGCCGGCAGGCGCGCTATCTCATGCCGAGCCGCGACCTGCTGGTGAACGACATCGAGGTGCAGGTGGAAGGCGCGGAGCTGGACGGCATGGTGCTGCTCGCGTCCTGCGACAAGACCACCCCCGGCCAGCTCATGGCCGCCGCGCGGCTGAACGTGCCCTCCGTAGTGCTGCCCTGCGGCTACCAGCTCGGCGGCCATTGCGCCGGCAAGGAAGTGGACATCGAGGAGGTCTACAAGAGCGTCGGCTCGCTGAAGGCGGGGTCCATCTCGCTCGCCGACCTCAAAGCGATGACCTGCAGCGCCATCACCGGGCCGGGCGTATGCGCGGGCCTCGCCACCGCCAACACCATGCACGTGCTCTCCGAAGCCCTCGGCATGGCCCTCCCGCGCAGCGCCCCGGTCCGCGCCGGTTCCCAGGCGCTGATGGAGAATGCCGCCCGCGCCGGCGCCGCCATCGTCGATCTCATTCTGAAGGATATCCGGCCGCGGCAGGTCCTCACCGCCGCCGCCTTCCGCAATGCGCTGCGCGTGGCGGTGGCGACGGGGTGCTCGGTGAACTGCGTGCGTCATCTCGCGGCCACCGCCTCGGAAGGCGACATGGACATCGACATCGTGGCGGAGCTGGAGGCGCTGAACGATACGCCCCAGATCACTACCGTGCGGCCCAACGGCCCCCACCGCATCGAGGATCTCGACAAGGCTGGCGGCTGCCGGGGCGTGATGCGGGAGCTTGCCGACGTGCTCGATCTCTCGGTGATGACTGTCACCGGCCGAACACTGGGCGAGAACCTCGCGGACGTACCGGAGCCCGACCGCGCCTTCATCCGCCCCCTTGCCGATCCGTTCCGCCACGAGCCGGGCCTCACCATCCTGCGCGGCAGCCTCGCGCCCGATGGCGCTGTGGTGAAGGTCTCCGCCGTTCCTGCGGACGTGCGCACCTTCTCCGGCAAGGCGCGGGTGTTCGAGGATGAGGCGGTCGCCATCAAGGCCCTGGAAACCCACTCCATCAAGCCGGGCGACGTGGTGGTGCTGCGCGGTCTCGGGCCGAAGGGTGGGCCGGGCACGGTGTTCGCCGCGAGCTTCATGGCGGCGCTCATCGGCGCGGGTCTCGGCGCCGGCGTCGCGGTGGTGACCGATGGTGAACTCTCCGGCCTCAACAGCGGCATCACCATCGGACAGGTGATGCCCGAGGCGGCGGAAGGCGGGCCTTTGGGCCTCGTCGCGGAGGGCGACGTCATTTCCATCGACATCGGCGCGCGCCGGGTCGATCTGGAAGTGAGCGAGAGCGAACTCGCCGCCCGCCGCGCGGTGTGGCGCCCCCCGGACCACAGCCAGATCCGCGGCTGGCTCGGCCAGTATGCGGCCATGGTGCAACCGCTCTCCAAGGGTGCCGTGCTGAAGCCCATGCGACCCTGAGGCCGGCCGCCAACGTGGTGGCCCTGAGGCCAGACGACAAACAAGGCGGCCCTGAACGCCTTCGACAACAAGAACGAACAGACAGGATCGGGAGGTTTGAAATGCCCAAGAAGACTGAAAGGTCCGGGAAGATGGCAAGGTCCGGAACGCTGAGACGCGCCCTGGCCTCCACCGCGCTCGCCGCCATCGTCTGCGCGGCCTTCGCCGGCGGCGCGGTCGCCGAGAGCGTGAAGGTGGGCGTGCTCAACGACCAGGCGGGCGTGCAGGCGGACTTCGCTGGCGCCGGCTCTGTGGTGGCCGCGAAGATGGCCATCGCCGATTTCGGCGGCAAGGTCGCCGGAATGCCCATCGAGCTGGTCGCCGCCGACCATCAGAACAAGGCCGATATCGGCGTGAACGTCACCCGCCAGTGGTTCGACACGGACGGCGTGGACGCGGTGCTGGACGTGCCGAACTCCGCCGTGGCGCTGGGCGTCAGCGGCATCGCCAAACAGAAGAACAAGGTGGCGATCATCTCCGGCGGCGGCACATCCGACCTCACCGGCAAGGACTGCTCGCCCAACACCGTCCACTGGACCTACGATACCTGGGCGCAGGCCAACACGGTGGGCACCGCCGTGACCAAGGCGGGCGGCAACACCTGGTACTTCATCTCCGTGGACTATGCCTTCGGCCATGCGCTGGAGCGCGACGCGGGCGAGGCCATCAAGGCGGCCGGCGGCAAGATCCTCGGCACCGTGAGGCATCCGCTCGGCACCTCCGACCTCTCCTCCTTCCTGCTCCAGGGCCAAGCCTCCGGCGCCAAGGTGATCGGCCTCGGCAGCGCCGGGGCGGACACCATCAATGCGGTGAAGCAGGCGTCGGAGTTCGGCATCGTCAAGGGCGGCCAAAAGCTCGTCGCAATGCTGATGGTGCTCAACGACATCAGCGCACTGGGGCTGGAGACCGCGCAGGGCCTGTTCCTGTCGGAAGCCTTCTACTGGGACCTGAACGACCAGACCCGCGCCTTCGCCAAGCGCTTCGCAGAGGCCAATGGCGGGCGCTATCCCAACATGGTCCATGCCGGTGTCTACGCCGGCCTGCTGCACTATCTGAAGGCGGTGGAGAAGGTGGGTAGCGCCAAGGACGGTGCGAAGGTGGTGGAGGCCATGAAGGTCATTCCCACCGACGATCCGCTGTTCGGCAAGGGCGCGGTGCGTCCGGACGGCCGCGCCATCCACGACATGCACCTGTTCGAGGTGAAGAGCCCGGCGGAGTCCAAGGGGCCCTACGACTTCTACAAGCTCATCGCCACCGTTCCCGCCGACAAGGCGTTTCGCCCCCTCGAGGCCGGCAATTGTCCGCTGGTGAAGTAAGACCAAGACCGCGCGGCGCCTGAGCGAGGCCCGCTCGGTATCGGCCGAAGGCCGAGGCCGACGGTATCGCGTGCATCAGCGTTCCTCCTCCTGCTCCGGCAGGAGGAGGATGATGAGCACCGCGGAGATCCAGCCGATGAAGGCGAAGGCGGTGGATTGGCCGTTCCATATCTTCGACTGCCACATGGCGAACCATTCGCCCCCGATGACGACGAAGCCGCCGCCATAAAGCACGATGCCGAGGGTGAGCCCGAGCACGGCGGTCGCCTTGGCGCGGGCGAAGGCGGAGCCGCGCAGAGAACCGAGCATCCCCGCGACTCCGGTCCACAGCACGAGGGCCGCGGCGGCCTCGGTGGCGATAATGGCCGCGTAAGCGGCGGTCTGGAGCCGTTCGTCTGTAATCGCCCGCCACCGCAGCGTGGAATCCGGGAAGATCGTATCCATCGCCAGCACGTGGTGGACGAACGCCCAGTTCGTCCCGTAGTCCGTAATGTTTCCGAACGCCACCAAGGTGAAGAAGACTGCGATGGTCGCCACCAGCGCGGTCTTGCAGAGCCGGATCAGAACCATGCCTCGCTCCCGCGGACGGATCGCCCGGTGAACGGGGCGCCGGCCGATACTAGATCGGCCGATCGTGGACGCGCACCCACAATCGCCCGGATCGGCGCCGCCGGGCGAACGCGATCTTTGCACCCCCCCGGAGCTCCGCCCTATGGTGAGGCATGCCCACCGCTCCAACTGCCCGCCACCTTTCCTCCCATGCCCTCGCTGCGACGCTCCCGCGGCGGCTTCCGGATGCCCGCATCCGCTATGACGATGCCAGCCCCGTGCAGTTCGCCGACCTCCGCCTGCCGCCGTGCGAGCCGCCTCCTGCCGGCTTCCCGGTCGCGATCTTCGTGCATGGCGGCGGCTGGCTCGCGGACTGGACGAAGGACTATTCCGCGCCCTTCGTCGAAGCGCTCACCGACGCGGGGCTCGCCACCTGGGACATCGAGTTCCGCCGCATGGGCACCCGCAACGGCGGCTATCCCGCGACCTTCCGCGATGTCGCGATGGCCGCCGATCACCTGCGTGAGGTTGCACGGTCCCATCCGCTGGACCTTCGCCGGGCCATAGCTATCGGCCATTCGAGCGGCGGCCACCTTGCCCTCTGGCTGGCGGGACGCGCCAGCCTGCAAGCCGGCAGCCCGCTCTTCACTCCCGATCCGCTGCCGCTGAAGGGCGTCATCTCGCTCGCGGGGGTCAACGACCTGGAACGCTCCCTGGAGCTTGGTGGCCGCGCCGACATTCTCAGCCTGCTGGGGGTGACCTCCGCCACCGAGGCCGCCACGCTCTTCGATCAAACCTCGCCTGCGCGCCTCTTGCCGTTCGGCATGCCGCAGGTGCTCATTCTGGGGACGCTGGAGGACGGCTGGCGCAGGGAGATGACCCGCGCCTATGCGGAGGCCGCAAGACGGGCCGGTGACACGGTCCGGCTCCTGGAGCCGGAGGGGCTGGATCATTTCGACGTGGTCGATCCGTTGGGGCCCGCCCTCGCGCTGGTGTCGCGGGAGGCGCTGGCGCTCGCAGAGGCGCCCTAGCCCCGCCCGCGCAGGACGGGATGTTCCGGACTTTTCCGGGCTGTCGGCTGGTGGCATGGTCCGGGCGTGACGTGCCGGGTGCGCCGGCCGATGGAGACGAACTCGTGGCAGCGGACGGCACGTCCACTCAAAAGGCCTCGTGGACGGTGCTGGCGAGCTTCGCCGGATATCGGCCGGACTGGATCAAAACGGATGTCGCCGCCGGGCTCGCCATCGCGGCCGTGGGGCTGCCGAGCGCCATCGCCTACCCGGCCATCGCCGGCCTGCCGCCGCAGACCGGGCTTTATGCCTCCATCGCACCGCTCATCGCCTATGCGGTGTTCGGCCCCTCCCGCCAATTGGTGGTGGGACCCGATGCGGCGACCATCACCGTGCTCGCCGCCGTGCTTGCCGGCCTGCCGGACCTCGCGGCCGTGGACAAGCCGGGGGTGGCCGCGCTCATCGCCCTCGTAGTGGGGGGCTATTATTTCGCCGCGCGGCTGGTAGGGCTGGGGGTGCTCTCCACCTTCCTGTCGCGGCCGATCCTGGTCGGCTTCTTCGCCGGTATCTCGCTCTCCATCCTGGTGGGCCAGCTGAAGCGCGTCACCGGCATCCCCATCGTCGGCGATGGACTGGTCGCGCCGGTGGTCGAGCTGGTGCGCAAGGCGCATGAGGTGCACTGGCCCTCACTGCTGCTGGCGCTCGGCATGTTCGGCGTGCTTCAGGTCACGCCCCGCCTGCGTCTGCCGGTGCCGGGGCAGGTGGTGGTCGTGGTGCTCTCGGTGGTGCTCTCGGCGCTGTTCGATTTCGAGGGGCGCGGCATCGCCGTGGTGGGGTCGATCCCCTCCAGCCTTCCGCCGCTGGCGTTGCCGGCCGGGGGTGGTGCGGACATCGACCAGCTGCTGATCGGCGCGGCGGCGATCTTCCTCGTCAGCTTCGCCGCGGGCATCGTCACGGCGCGCAGCTTCGGCGAGCGCGGGGGCTATCCGGTGGATGCCAACCGGGAGATGGTGGGTTTCGGCGCCGCCAACATCGCCGCCGGCCTTTTCGCGGCCTTCCCCATCACCGCCTCGGACTCGCGCACGGCGGTGAATGCCAGCGTGGGCGGGCGCTCGCAGCTCGCCAGCGTGGTGGCGGCGCTGGCGCTGCTCGCCATCGTGCTGTTCCTGCAGCCGGCGCTCGCCATCCTGCCCATTCCGGCGCTGGGGGCGATCCTGATCGCGGCCGCCCTGAGTCTCGTGGATATCCCGGCGCTGCGTGAACTCTGGCGCATCAGCCGCATGGAATTTGCCTTTGCTATGATCGCGCTGTTCGCCCCCATCAGCCTCGGCGTGCTGAATGGCGTGCTGGTCGCCATCGGCGCGACCTTCGCCTACCTGCTGCACAAGATGATGTATCCGCGCGACGCGCTGCTCGGGCGGGTGCCCGGCCATGAGGGGTTCTACAAGCTGCACCGGCGGGCCGATGCGCGGCAGGTGCCGGGACTCGCCATCGTGCTCATCCAGGGCGACCTGCTGTTCTTCAATGCCGATCGCATGCAGGGCCGCATCGACGCCATCGCCGACACGCTGGTTGCGGGCACCCGCTGGCTGGTCTTGGACGCCAGCGCCATCACGCAGGTGGACTCCACCGCCGCGGCCGCGCTGGAGGAGGTGCGCGCGGAGCTGGAACGCCGGGGCCTCAAGTTCGGCATCGCCGAGATGCACGACGAGGTGCGCGGCTTGCTCGACCGCGCGGGGCTGCTCGATGCCATAGGCCCGGACATGATCTTCGACGACCTCGACGACGCCTATCGCGCCTTCGAGGCGAGCGGGGAGGGGGCGAGCAGCGATTAAGCCGTGACACTCTCCGCCGCGCGCATGCCGAGATAGGCGGCGATCACGCGCGGGTCGCGGGCCAAGGCCTCGGCGGTATCGGCGAAGAGGATACGGCCGTGCTCCATCACATAGCCATAGCTCGCCACCGAGAGGGCCTTGCGGGCGTTCTGCTCCACGAGGAGCACGGTGGTGCCCTTGGCGTTGATGTCGGCGATGGTCGCGAAGATGTCGTTCACCACGTGCGGCGCAAGACCCATGGAAGGCTCGTCCAGCAAGAGCAATTTGGGCCGAGCCATCAGCGCCCGGCCCATGGCCAGCATCTGCTGCTCGCCGCCGGAGAGGGAGCCGGCATACTGGAAGCGGCGCTCCTTGAGGCGCGGGAAGCGGGTGTAGATCAGCTCCATGTCGTCGGCGATGGCGGGATCGCCGCCGCGCACATAGGCGCCGACCTTCAGATTGTCCTCCACCGACATGGAGGCCACCACCCGCCGTCCCTCGGGAACGAGGGACACCCCGGCGCGGACGATCCTGTCGGCGGGGCGTGCGGTCATGTCCCGCCCCTTGATGCGCACGGTGCCGGAGAAGGCGCGCACGAGGCCGCAGATGGTGAGCAGCGTCGTCGTCTTGCCCGCGCCGTTGGCGCCGATAAGGCAGACGCAGGCGCCGGCGGGGACGGTGATGTCGATGTCCTCCACCGCCGCGACGGAGCCATAGCCGGAGGTGACCTTGGTAAGCTCAAGCATCCTCGGTCCCCAGATAGGCTTCGATCACGCTCGGCATGCGGCGCACCTCCTCCGGCGTGCCGGCGGCGATCTCGCGGCCGAAATTGAGCACCACGATATGGTCGCTCACCCGCGCCACGAACTCGATGTCGTGCTCGATGAGGAGCACGGTGATGCCCATGTCCCGGATGGCGAGCACGAGATCGGCCAGCGCGCGTTTCTCGGCAAAGTTCATGCCGGCCGCCGGCTCGTCCAGCAGCAGGAGGCGCGGCTGGGTGGCGAGGGCGCGGGCGATCTCCACCCGGCGGCGGTCGCCGTAGGAGAGGCCGCCCACGGCCACGTCGCGCAGATGGGCGATGCCCACGAGATCGAGCAGCGCTTCGCAACGCGCGGTCTCGCGGCGCTCGCTGCGCTTCACCGCCGGCAGGCCGAGGAGCACGTCGAGGAGGCTCGCCGACTGGTGGCGATGGGCGCCCAGGAGCACATTGGCCAGCGTCGTCTCGCTGGCGAGCAGGCGGATGTTCTGGAAGGTGCGGGCGACGCCCAGCGCCGTCACCTTGTGCGGGGCGAGGCGGGCGATGTCTACGCCGTCGAGGCGGATATGGCCGGCGTCCGTGGGGTAGAGGCCGGTGATCATGTTCATCGTGGTGGTCTTGCCGGAGCCGTTTGGGCCGATGAGGGCCGTCACCTGTCCGGCGGTGGCGGTCAGCGACACGCTGTCCACCGCCACCACGCCCTGGAAGCGCTTCGCCACCTGCCAGAGTTCGAGCTGGGCTGCCGCCATCACTTCCCTCCTTCCGTGGCCGCCCGCCGGGCGCCCGCCGCCTTGCGCGGCCGCCATGTGAGGAGCGACATGGCCCCGCCGGGCAGGAACAGCACCACCGCGAGGATGAGGAGGCCCATCAGGATCTCGCGCCACTGGCTGGAGAAGCGCAGCAGCTCCGGCAGGAGCGTGGTGAAGATGGCGCCCACCAGCGGCCCCAGCAGCGCGTTCACGCCGCCGAGGATGGGATAGGCGAGGGCATCGACACTCCTGAGCAAGCCGAAATCGGAGGGGCCGACGAAGAAATTGAGATGCGCCGCGAGGCCCCCCACGCCGCCGCTGACGAAGCCGGAGGCGACGAACAGCGAGAGGCGCTGGCCGAACACGTTGACGCCCATGGCCTCGCTCATCACGTCGTCCTGCCGGATGGCTGCGATGGACCGGCCGAAATAGGAGCGGCGCAGGGCGAAGACGAAATAGAGGGCGATGAGGACGAGCAGCACCAGCTGCCAGGTCTCGGTATAGCGCGGGATGCCGTAGATGCCGATGGCGCCGCCGGTCACGGCGTCCCAGTTCAGCGCGATCACCCGCACCACCTCGGTGAAGGCGAAGGTGGCGAGCATGAAATAGTCGCCCCGCAGCCGCAGCACCGGCGCGCCGATGACCAGCGCCACCGCCGCCGCCAGCAGCCCGCCCGCCACCACCGCGACGGCGAAGGGCGCGCCGACCTGCATGGTGAGATAGACGCTGCAATAGGCGCCCACCGCCATGAACCCGCCGGTGCCCAGCGTGAACATACTGGCCGCCAGCGCCAGCCACACCCCGTAGGCGAGCAAGGTGTTGAGCAGGCACAGGTTCACGAGGTTGCCGTAGCTGGCCAGAAAGGCATCGAGGGCGGCCATCATGCGCGCCGCTCCTCGAAGCCGGAGAACAGGCCGGTGGGCTTCACCAGCAGGATCAGAAAGATGAGCCCGAAGCCGATGGCGTCCCGGAAGGCGGAGGAGACATAGGCGACGGAGAACACCTCCACGAGCCCCAGCAGGAAGCCGCCCGCGACCGCGCCGGGGATGTTGCCGAGGCCGCCGAGGATCATCACGGTGAGGCCCTTGACCAGCATGTGCTCGCCCATGAAGGGGGAGACCACGTTGAAGAGGAGGCCGAGCAGCACGCCGGCCGCCCCCGCCAGCGCGCCCGCGATGAAGAAGGTGATGAGGATCGTGCGTCCCACCTCCACGCCGACGATGCGGGCCACATCCTCCGAAAAGGCCACCGTGCGGATGGCGCGGCCCACCGAGGTCTTCTGCAGGGTGAAGCCGAGGATGCCCATCAGGATCACCGCGGTGATCACCACGATGACCTGCAGCAACTGCACCCGCACGCCGCCGATCTCCCACACGATGGCGGTGAAGGGGTTGGGCGGATAGCCGTGGACAGCGGTGCCGAACACCTCCTGCGCGATGCCCACCAGCAGGCGGGCGAGGGCGAGGCTGGCGACGAGCCCCATCCATTTGTGCCCGCCGCGCAGCCGGAGCACGCGGAAGACGAGGAGTTCGGACGCCATGCCAAGCACGCCGCCGCCCACCAGCGCCACGAGGAGCGCCAGCGGTAGCGGCAGGCCGAGGAGGGCGATCTCGAGCCCCAGATAGGCGCCCACCATGAAGAAGGCGCCCTGCGCCAGGTTCACGATGTTGAGCACGCCGAAGATCAGCGTGCAGCCGATGGCGAAGACGGCATAGATCGAGCCGAGCGACAGCCCGTTCACGACCTGCTGCAAGAAGGTGGTCATCAGATGATCCCCGGGGCGTGCTGACGGATCATGCCATCAGCCGACGGGTTTTCACCCATCGCTTTTGGTCACGTCCGCGCGGCGCCTGAGCGCCAGTCCATCGGCCCCGGCCTGTGACCGGGGCCGGCGGGGATCACTGAGCGAGCTGGAACTTGCCGTCCTTCAGCTCCAGCACCTTGGCGACCAGCACCGGCTCGCGGTCCTTGTCGAAGGAGAAGGGGCCGAGCACGGTCTCGAGGTCCTTGGTGTCGGCGATGGCCGCCCGCAGCTTCGCCGGATCGGAGACGCCGCCGGCGCGCTTCACCGCATCGGCGAAGATGGTGACGGCGGCATGGGCCTGGGCGGCGAAGGTGTCGGGCGCATTGCCGTACTTCGCCTTGTAGGCCTCCACGAAGGCCTTGTTGGCCGGCGTGTCGAAATCGATGAACCAGCCCGAACCCACGAGGAAGCCCTGGGCGGCGGGGCCGGCGAGATCGTTCAGCTTGGTGGAGATGGCCGCGTTGGCGCCGAGGAAGACGGTGGACTGCGGGATGCCGAGCTGGCGCGCCTGCCGTACGATGTTCGCGGTCTCCTCCGCGAGGCCGCCGACGACGATAATGTCGGGGTTTGCCGCCTTGATCTTGGTGAGCTGGGCCGAATAGTCCACGTCGCCCTTCTGGAAGGTCTCGGTGGCCACCACCTTGATGCCCGCCTTGTCGAGGGCGGCCTTGTGGACGCCGTAGGCCGCCTTCATCAGCACGTCGTCGATGCCGTAGATCTGCGCAGCCGTCTTCGGCTGGTAGCGCTTCACGGCATAGGCGAGCACGCCCGGGAACACCGCCGCCTCGGGGGCGCTGGTGCGAAAGATGTATTCGCCGATGGCCGGCACGCCGGGGGCGGTGTTGGACGAGGCGATCACCGGCACCTTGGCGGCGTTGGCGATCGGGTCGGCAGCGAAGGCCGAGGTGGTCAGCGTCGGCCCGAAGATGACCGTCACCTTGTCCTGGTTGATGAGGCGCTGGAAGATGTTCACGGTCTGACCGCGATCGCCCGCATCGTCCTGGTGGACGGGCACGAGCTTGAGGTCGCCGAGCTTGCCGGAGGCGTTGATTTCCGCCGCGGCCAGTTCCGCGCCGTTCTTCTGCATGGTGCCGTAGAGGGCCGCCGAGCCGCCCGAGGTGGACTGCACGATGCCGAGCTTCACGTCGGCCGCGAAGGCGGGCGCGGCGGCGAGCGAGACGGCGGTGGCGGCGATGAGTAGGCGCGTGAAACGGGCGTGCATCATCATGGCTCCTGAGGAAGGTCGGTCGTTTGCAGGCCCTTATTTGGCGGGCCTTTTTGAAGGCTTTGCAGCACTTTTGGCGTGAGGGTTTCCGGCGGGCGCGGCTCGATCTGGGCGAGCACGGGCGCGAGCGCCAGGGAATGGAAATGGACGTGCGCGGCGTCCGGCGTCTCGGGCAGGCCGTGGTCGCCGATCAGCACCGTCTGCATGCCGAGCGCGTGCGGCACGGCGAGGTTCACCGCGCGGTCGTCGAACATGATGGCGCGATCGGGCGCGACGCCGTGGCGTGCGAGCATGGTGTCGTAGGCGGCGCGCTCGGGCTTGCCCACGTAATCGCAGGCGGCGATGTCGCACACGCCCTCGAACAGATCGGCGATGCCGAGCCGCGCCAGCACCCGCTCGGCATGGGCGCGGGAGCCGTTGGTGAAGACGAGGCGCCGGCCGGGCAGGGCTTCGAGCGCGCGCCGCAGTTCGGCGTTTTCCGCCAGCACCGTCAGGTCGATCTCATGCACGAAGG
>JAYSCE010000002.1:20024-23250 GCA_041915035.1 Xanthobacter sp. | reverse complement strand
TTCACTGCATGGTGGCGCTGGAGGCCGACCAGGGAGGTGCCGTAGGTCTCGTAATAATGCGCGTGCAGCGCCGCGGCTTCTTCCGGCGTGGAGCCGGTGAGTTCCTGGATGAACAGCCAGACGCGGGCGAGCATCTGGCCGTGCAGGCCGGCGGAGCGGGGGTACAGCGTGTCGTCGAGGTCGAAGACGAAGGTCTCCGTACCCGGCCTCAGACGAAACGGCATCTCCCCGCGCATCATCCCCCCGCGCTCAGTTGGACAACTGCTTCAGACGGTCGATGGTCCGCTGCGCGCTCGGCTTGATGTCCCGCACATCGAGGCTGATGTCGAGGGCCTTCACCGTGTGGGTGAGGTCGCCGATGGAGATCACATCCACCCCCAGTTCCGCGATGGGAACGATGGTGGTCTCGTTGATGCCGCCGGACGCCTCGGTCATGGCGCGACCCTTGGTGAGCTTCAGGCCCTCGCGCATCTCGTCGAGGTCCATGTTGTCGAACATGATGATCTCGACGCCGGCGTCCAGCGCCTCCTGCACCATCTCCAGGCTCTCGCACTCCACCTCGAACTTGAAGGTGTGCTGCGCGCTCGCGCGCAGGATCTTCACCGCCTCGGTGATGGAGCCCGCGATCTTGATGTGATTGTCCTTCACCAGCACGCAGTTGGCGAGGTTGAAGATGTGGTTGTGGGCGCCGCCCACGCGCACGGCATACTTCTGCACCATGCGCAGGCCTGGCCAGCCCTTGCGGGTGTCGGTGATGCGCACGCCGGTGTGCTTCACCAGCTCGGCGTAGCGGCGGGTCTTGGTGGCGATGCCGCTCATCTGCTGCAGCCAGTCGAGGGCCGAGCGCTCGATGACGAAGAAGGTGGAGGCGCGCGCCTGCACGCGCATCAGCACGGTGCCGGGCTCCACCGCCGCGCCGTCCTCCACCAGCCACTCGATGCGTGCCTCGGGCTCGATGGAGCGGATGGTCTCGTCGGCGAACAGCATGCCGCAGACGATCCCCTTCGCCTTCGCGTAGATATTGGCCGTCTGGACCGGATCGTCACCGACGAGAAAGCCTCCGGTTGTATCGCCGGAGCTTAACTCCTCGCGCAGGCCCAGCTCCACGAGAGGCCGGATCATAAAGCGGTTCAACTTCATTACGCGGCTCCTGGGGCGCTCCCGGCCCGGCTCTGTGATACTGCCTAGCAGCTGTTTTCTACTATATCAATTGACAAAATCACTTATCGACAGCGCTCAGCCGTCCAACCGATTGGTGAAGGCCTTCCCGCCCTTCATCACCAGGTGCAGCCGGTCGCGCTGCTCCAGGATGCGGATGTCGGCGAGCGGGTCGCCGTCCAGAACCAGCACGTCGGCCATGCAGCCGGCCTTGAGCGCACCGAGGTTCGGCTGCTCGATGCACTCCGCCGCCTTGGTGGTCGAGGCGACGATGACCTCCATGGGCGACATGCCGAGCCAGTCCACCATGAAGGCCAGTTCGGCCATGTTCTCGCCCACCAGCAGGCGGTGCGACTGGTCGGTGCCCATGGCCACCTTCACGCCGCGCTTCACCGCCTCCTTCCAGAGGGGGATCTGCGTCTGCATGAGGGAATAGATCTGCGCATCCTTCACGTCCTCCTGGCCCAGCTGGTGGCTGGCCCAGGCAGTGTTCTTGCGGCGGTGCTCAATGGAGAGTGGCACCAGCGCCAGCGTTGGCACCCACCAGATGCCGCCCGCGATCATGCGGTCCACGCTCTCCTCGTCCATGAACCAGCCGTGTTCCAGCGTGTGGATGCCGGCCTTCACCGCATTCTTGATGCCGGCGAGGCCCTCGGCGTGGACGGCCACGCGCTTCCCCTTGGCGGCGGCCTCGGAGACGGCGGTGGAAATCTCCTCGATGGTGAATTGCGGCTCGTCCCAGCTGTCGGTCACCGAGGTGATGCCGCCGGTGGCGCAGATCTTGATGAAGTCGGCGCCGCGCATCAGGAGCTCGCGCACCAGCCGGCGAATTTCTTCCACCCCGTCCGCCACCGTGTGCGGCAGCCAGGCGCGCTTCTGAATGCGCATGCCGGCGGGGAGCCAGTAGTCGCCATGCCCGCCGGTCTGGGAGACCATGCCCAGCGAGATGAACAGGCGCGGCCCGTCGATGATGCCTTCCTCGATGGCCTGCCGGAAACCCGCGTCCGCGCCGCCCATGTCGCGCGCGGTAGTGATGCCGCAGGCGATGGTCTCGCGGAACACCTCGATGGACTTCAGCACGTTGTAGGTGGGCGTATTCAAAAGGTGCTGGCGCATGTCGCGGGCGCGGTAGGTGCCGTGGACATGGGTGTCGATGAAGCCGGGCAGTACGGTGCGCCCCGCCGCGTCGAGCTTCTGGGCGCCCGCCGGCACGCTGACCTGACTCTCGGGACCGGCAGCGACGATGCGCCCTTCCTCGATCACCACGACCGCATTCGGCACGGGGTCCGCCCCGGTGCCGTCGATCATGGTTCCGCCGACGATTGCGATGGCCATCCGCGCCTTGCCTTTCGCTCTGTTCAAAAAGTTAGCAACGCCATTTGCCGGGCATTGAGAGCCAGCCGCCGACACAACGATGGGTCCAGCCCGCCGCCGGTGGCTCCTTTTGTCTTCCGCTACGTGAGGTCCACCACCACGTTCTTGATCTCGCAGTAGAAATCCAGCGCCTGAAGGCCAAGCTCGCGGCCGATGCCGGAGCGCTTGTAGCCGCCGAACGGCGCGAACACGCTGGTCTTCGAGGCGCTGGGCAGGCCGTTCACCGCGACCATGCCGGTGCGCATGGCCCGTGCCACCCGCAGCGCGCGGCCGATGTCGCGGCACCAGACGGAGCCATTGAGGCCATATTCGCTGTCGTTGGCGAGTGCGATGGCCTCGGCCTCGCTGTCGAACGGCGTGAGGGAGCAGACCGGGCCGAAGATCTCCCGGCTGAAGGCCGGATTGTCGGGTCCCACGCCCGAGAGGATAGTTGGGGGATAGAAGAAGCCGTCGCCCTCCGGCATCGCGCCGCCGCTCACGAGTTCGGCGCCCGCCTCGCGCGCTTGCGCCACGGTGCGGTCCACCGCGTCCCGGTGTGACGAGGAGATGAGCGGGCCAAGATTGGTGGTCGGGTCCAGCGCCGCACCGTTCTTCAGCCGCTCGGCCGCCAGCGCGAAGGCGCGGGCGAAAGGCTCCAGCGCGCTGCGCTCCACCAGCAGCCGTGAGCGGGCCGAGCAGGATTGGCCGGCATTGC
>JAYSCE010000002.1:17703-20014 GCA_041915035.1 Xanthobacter sp. | reverse complement strand
GCGCTCGCCGCCGCCTTGTCCATGTCGGCATCGGCAAAGATCAAAGCGGCATTCTTGCCGCCGAGTTCCAGCGCCACGCGCTTGATGGAAGCCGATGCCAGCCGCATCACTTCCGACCCCACGGCGGTGGAGCCGGTGAAGGAGATGCCGTCGATGCGCGGGTCTTCCGCGAGCCGCCGCCCCACATCCGCGCCGCCGGGCAGAACGGAGAGGAAGCCGTCCGGCACACCGGCCTCGCGGCACACCTCGGCGAGCAGAAGCGCGCTCAGCGGGGTCAGAGGCGCGGGCTTGAGGATGGCGGCGCAGCCGGCGGCGAGCGCCGGGGCGAGCTTCCATGAGGCGCCGAGCAGCGGGAAATTCCAGGGCACGATTTGCGCCACCACGCCCAGCGGCTCGCGCAAAGTGAAATCGAGCAAATCCTTGCCCAGGGGGATGGTGTCGCCGAACACCTTGTCCATGGCCCCGGCATAATAGGTGAAGACGCGGATCGCCCCCTCCACCTCGCGCAGGGCGCCGGAGATGGGCTTGCCTGCGTTCACCGCCTCGATCTGCGCGAACTGGTCCTGCCGTGCCTTGATGCCGGCGGCGATACGGTGGAGCACGGCCCCCCGATCCACCGGCGGCAGATGAGGCCAGTCGCCGGCATCGAAGGCGTGGCGCGCCGTGCGGATGGCTGCCTCCACCTCTACCGGCCCGGCGAGCGCGATTGCCGCGAGGGGCGCTCCAGTCCAGGGATCGACCAGCTTCTCCACGTCACCGCCCATGGCGGGCACGAAGCGCCCGCCGACAAACGGCTCGCGATGGAAGGAGGGCAGCATGACGGTCATGAGGCCGCGGCCTCCAGTGCCTGCATCTTCTCATAGAGGGCCGCGGCGGCGGCGGCCGGGTCCTTCGCGTCGGTGATGAGGCGGCCGACGATGGCGAAACGGCGCGGGCAGGCCTCAGCGGCGGCAAACGCCCCCTCGATGGTGCCGCCCAGCGAGCCGAAGCCGGTGAGGAACACCAGCGGGTTCTTCACGTTCGCGGCGATCCAGCGCGACCAGCGGGTGACCTTGGCGGCATCGTGCGCAGGCAGTACGAAATGGTCGGCCCCGCCTTCCACCGCGCGGGCGAGGATGAGGTCCAGCGCATTGTCGAGAAGGTAGCCGCCACCGGAGACGCCATAATCGGCGACCGGGATCTCGCCGCCCACCACCGGCGCAATGCCTGCCTTGAGCGCTTCGCCGACGAAGCCGTCCACCGCCGTGGGGCCGGCGACGGGGAAGAGGATGAGCCCGTCCACCTCGGCTTCGGCGCACAAGGAGGTGAACTTCTTCGCCATGTCCGGCATGTCGGGGCCGGCCTTCTGGTGGTCGTAGAGGATGGGCAGGTCGGTGAGGTCGCGCACCCGCCGCATGGACTCCTTCAGGCCATGGCGCAGCACGCTGGTGAGCCCGAGCTTGTAGCCGGCGACGCCGGGTACGCCGCTCGTCGCCTTCACCACCGCATCGAACTTCTCCTGCGTCTCGATGTCGAGGGCGGGGACGATGCCCACGGTGCCGGAAAAGGTCTTCGCCGAAAAAGTGCTGGCCATCACGGTCTCGCTCGTTTCCATCCTGTGCCTGAAACGCTAGGGGCGGGGAGGGTTGCGCGGTAGCGCCGGCTCGTGGCGGGCTCTTAGGGCCAGTCCGCTTCATGGGGCCAGTCGGGCCAGCGCCCAGCCCGCTGCTTATGCCCGCGTCCGGCCGTGCTGGCGCCCGCCTTCGGCCACGCTTCGTTCAACTTGCATTCAGCCGATGTTTCATACACATGGCCCCGCTGGAGCTTGACCGGGGGGCGAGGCCAGCGGGGCGCACTGCCCTTCACCCAGCACCCCCGTCATCTCCCGCAAGAAGCAGGTCCCACATGAAGACGGGTCTTCTCGCCGCGCTCGCCGTCGCCGCCACCCTCGCCACCGCCGGGGGCGCGCAGGCACAGGTCAAACCCTACGGGGCGGGCTTCGATGGATGGAACTTCACCGCCACCACGGAGAAGTCCGGTATCATCAACTGCCGCGCCACCCGCAAGGTCGGCAACCGTGACGACATCATCGCCCGGCGCACCGACGGCCACGTCTACATGAGCGTCAAGGCCGAGGGCCGCAAGGGCGACTTCAAGGGCACCATCATCAACGTCCCCGGCAAGCCGCGCGGCATGCTGGAATGGACGGTGCCGGGCGGCGCTGATGGCACGCGCATGTGGTTCATCATGCCCTACGTGGCCATGGACCACATCGTGGGCGCCGGCGCCTACCAGTTCTCGTTGCCGGATTCCGAGGATGTGGGGACGGTCA
>JAYSCE010000002.1:13285-17693 GCA_041915035.1 Xanthobacter sp. | reverse complement strand
GGCAAGAGCGCCCAGCAGGCATGGGCGCGCGAGAACCAGTGCGTCCAGGCCAACGGCGGGTGATCTGCCCTCAGACCTAGGCGCCGGCCTCGGGCCGGCGCCGGGCCATTCCGGCGAGCAGGGTCAGCGCGTCGGCGAGGTCCTGCTCCTCGATGCCGCGGGCGATGAGCACCATGCGGTTCTCCTCGCCCGCCCCGCGAGCGAGGAGGCCGGGGGAATAGACCAGCCCCTGCACCCCGTGCAGCACCACCGGCTGCGGCACCTCCTCCAGATGCAGGATGCCCTTGAGGCGCAGCAAGGCGGCGCCGAACAGGTCGCTCACACGGTCGAGCCAGGCATCCACCTGCTCCTGTGTCAGGCGGCCGGGGAAGGCGAGGGAGGCGGTGGTCACCGCGTGGCCGACGCCGGTGGCCGAGAAGCGCCGGCTGAGCGGGCGCGGCGTCTCACGCGGGTCGATCCAGAGCAGCGTCCCGTCGCGCGCCGTCGCCGGCAGCACGTGGCATTCCGCCAAGGGATTGAGCATGGCCACCTCGCGCTCGGCAGCGCTGAGCTGGTCCGCCGTCGCAAGGTCCGCCTTGCTGATGAGGATGCGGTCGGCGAGGGCCACCTGCGTCATCCCCTCGGGATGGTGGGCGAGGGTGGCGGCGAAGTTTGCGGCATCAACCACCGTTGTCACGCCGGCGATGGAGAAATGCCGGTTGAACAGTGGATCGGCGATCAGCGCATGGAGCACCGGCGCGGGATCGGCGAGGCCGCTCGTCTCCACCACCACCCGGCGGAATGAGAGCCCGTCCATGGCGCGGCGGCGCAAGAGGCCATTGAGCGTGGCGTTCAGCGAGCCCTTCATGCGGCAGCAGATGCAGCCGCCCTCCAGCAACATCACCTCGTCGCTGCCGGTCTCGATGAGCGCATGGTCGATGCCCGCGTCACCCGCCTCGTTGATGATGACGGCGGTGTCGCGGAAGGCCGGGCGCTTCAGAAGATCGTTAAGCAGGGTCGTCTTGCCCGCGCCGAGGAAGCCGGTGACGAGGACGACCGGAATATCGCTCATGCGCCGGACGTCAGCCGAGCTGCGACTTGAGCAGCGCCAGGGCCGCCTGCACGGCGCACAGGCGCACGTTATCCCGGCTGCCGGGGAAGACGTGGCGCTCCTCCGCAAGGCCGCCGTCGCGGGTCGCCACCGCGATGAAGATGGTGCCCACGGGGTTCACCGCGTTGCCGCCACCGGGCCCGGCATAGCCGGTGATGGCGACGGTGGCGCCCGCCTCGGAATGGCCGAGCAGGCCCTGGGCGAGGCCCCGCGTGACCTCCGCACTCACCGCGCCATGGGCGGCGGAGACGGCGGCCGGAACATCGAGGCCGGTGGCCTTGGCGGAGGAATGGTAGAGCACATAGCCCCGCTCGAAGATCTCGGAGGCGCCGGACACCGAAGTGAGGCAGGCCGCGACCAGGCCGGAGGTCACCGTTTCCGCGGCGGCGAGGCGGATGTTCCGCGCGCGGGCGGCCGCGAGCACGTCGGCGGTGAGGGTGAGGAGGGGCGCGGGAAATAAGGTTTCGTCCGCCTGGAGCAGAGCGGTCTCGGGCATTGGGTTCGCCTCGGCTGCGGGCGCGGCCTTTGGCACAAAGCCCGCGCGAAAACGGTGAAAATGGTTGCCGCTCAGCCGCTAAGTCAAGCAAGCGGCCGGGGTGGTCCCAAAACGCCGTCAGCGACTGGCCCTCTCGCAACTGGCCCCAACCGGTGCCAACATGCAACCCTGCCCGGACCAATGGATTGCGACGCCGTGCTGATTTCCCTCGACCGCGCCTCCGCCCTGAGTCTCCAGGAACAGCTCTTCGAGCAGATCCGCCAGCAGATCCTCGACGGGCGATTAAAGGCCGAGGCGGCGGTGCCGTCCTCCCGCCATCTCGCCCAGCAGCTTGGCGTCTCGCGCAATTCGGTGACGTTCGCCTATGAGCGGCTCATCAACGAAGGCTATCTCGTCACCCGCCCCATGGTCGGGACCTATGTGGCCGCGGTGGTGCCCGAGGCGGCCATGAGTGCATCGGTGAGTGCGTCGGTCAGCGCGTCCGCCTCCGCCACGGCGACATCGGCAGTCCGCGCGGAGGCGCCGGTGGAGCGGCGTTCGCCGGAAAAGCTCGCCCCCGCCGCCTTCACCGGGCGGCCCCATTCCATCCTCAACACCAGCCGCATCCCCATCGACTTCTGGCCCCAGCGCACAGACCCGCGCGCCTTCCCGCTGAAGACGTGGCGCCGCCTCGTGCTGCATGCCCTCGCCGTGGCGGGGCACAATCTCACCGAATATGGCGAGCCGTGCGGGCTGATGGCCCTGCGCACCGCCATCGCCGACCATGTGGCGGTGATGCGCGACATCCATGTGCGGCCCGAGCAGGTGGTGATCGTCGCTGGCGCGCAACTCGCCCTCAACCTCGCGCTCCGGGTGCTGGCGCGGGAGGGCGACGCGGTGGTGGTGGAAAACCCGTGCAGTCAGGGCGCGGCCTATCTCTTCGAGAGCGTCAACATGCACCCCCACCCGCTGCCGGTGGACGAGCAGGGCATTGACACGTCGCGCCTCGCCGGGGTGGCGGCGCAGCTCGCCTATGTGATGCCCTCGCACCAATATCCCATGGGCGGGGTTCTCTCGCTGGAGCGGCGGCAGCAACTGCTCTCCTGGGCCGATCGCACCGGCGCCTATCTGATCGAGGACGATTACGACAGCGAGTTCCATTATGGCGGCATGCTGCTGCCGGCGCTCAAGGCCATGAGCCCGGAAAACGTGATCTATCTCGGCACCTTCTCAAAATCCCTCGGCGCGGGGCTGCGAACCGGCTTCGCCATCTTCCCCGATCATCTCGCTCCGGCTGCGGGCGCGGCGAAGGCGCTGCTCGACAACGGCCATGTCTGGCTGGAGCAGGCGGCGCTCGCCGAATTCCTGCATACGGGCGGCTTCGTGCGCCATCTGCGGCGGGTGCGGCTGCGCTACCAGCAGCGCCGCAACGTGCTGGTCTCCGCCTTGCGCGATGCCTTCGGGCGGGTGGAGCTGCGCGGCACGGAGGCGGGCACCCACCTCGCCTGGAAGCTGCCGCCCGGCATGCCCCGCGCGCACCAGATGGCGGCGCTGGCCAAGAGCCGCAACGTCGGTCTCTACACCATCCAGAACGGCGGGGGGCACGAATACGGCACTGCCGACGTGAGCAACGACTGGCTCCTCCTCGGCTACGCATCCCTCGCCGAGGAGCAGATCGAGGCCGGCATCCATCGCCTGCGCGGCGCGCTTTAGGGGAAGAACACGATGAGCGGACAGCAGGCAGAGACCCCGCGGCGACCCGAGGGCACGGCGCTGGCGGTGATCGAGGACTGGCTCGGGCCGCTCAACGGGCGCTCCATCCTCGATATCGGCTGCGGCCATGGCGCGCTGGCGCGGGCGCTGACAGCGCGGGGCGCGCGTGTCCACGGCATCGATCCGGGGCCGGAGGCCATCGCGGCGGCGCGCGCGGCGGTGCCGGAGGCGACGTTCACCGAGGCCGGTGCCGAGGCGTTGCCTTTCGCGGACGGGAGCTTCGACGCCGTGGTGTTCCTCAACAGCCTTCACCACGTCCCGGCTCAGCTGATGGCGGCCGCGCTTGGCGAGGCGCTCAGGGTCAGCCGTGGCCCGGTGCTGGTGGTGGAGCCCTTGGCCGAAGGCAGCTACTTCGAGGTGTTGCGGCCGGTGGAGGATGAGACAGCTATCCGCGGCCTCGCGCAGGACGCCCTCTCCGACTGCATTGCGCGCGGAGAGGCAAAGGCGGTGCGTCGGCTCGATTACGACGACGTTCGCCGCGTTGCCGGAGTGGACGGTTTCCTCGCGCGGGCGGTTGCTGTCGATCCCGCGCGCGCCGCGGCGGCGGAACGGCATCGCGGCACCGTCGAGGCCCTTCTGGCCCGCTGGGGCGTTGCGGAAGCGGGGGGCATTCGCCTGGAGCAGCCCCACCGCGCGCTGTTGCTGGCGGCATGTCAGGAGACCTCCGGACGGTAACCGATGGCCGATTAATGACTTGATATAATTTAAGATTTAGCGTTGCACCCAAATTGTGCGGCAAGCATCCGCGCATGTTGGGGAGCGTCCATGGAATCGTCGTCTGCATCCGCGTGGCCCAAGGGCCGCGCCGGATGGACCCTGCCTTTGCGCCTGCTGTTCGCCCTCGCCGTGGTGACGGCCATGGTCCTGCTCTCCGGCGTCCTGCTCTGGCAGGCCTGGACCAATGGGCGGGATGCGTTACTGAACGCGACACTGGAACGCGCGGCGCTGCTGGGTCAGCTCATCACGGAGAAGGTGGAGAACCGCGCCCTGCCCGGCACGGTGGCGTTGGAGATCCTCGCCAGCGACGGCAGCGCGGTGACTGGCGGGCCGGACACGCTGCTCGATCACCT
>JAYSCE010000002.1:1722-13275 GCA_041915035.1 Xanthobacter sp. | reverse complement strand
GCTGCGGCCGGTGTTCGCCAGCATGCCCTTCCTCAGCTCCATCACCTTCGCCTATCGAGACGGGAATTTCGTGCGGCTGCTCGCGCTCGATCCGCCCGACGCGGCCCGCCAGTCCGCGCCGGCGGGCACGCGCTTCGTCGCTCATATCATCACGGCGGAGCAAGCCGCCGGCCCGGCTGGCCAGCCCGCCGGCGTCTGGCGCTTTTACGACGGGGACATGCGCACTATTGCGGAGCGTCCCGCCGCGACGTCGCTCCCCCGCGATCCTCGCCAGCGCGAATGGTATCTGAGCGCCATGTCGCAGCCGGGCCAACATGTGACCGCGCCCTATGTGTTCCCGTCGACAGGCGAGGTCGGCGTCACTGCCAGCCGCAAGGTGGCGGGAGTCGATGCGGTGATCGGCCTCGATCTCTCCCTCACCGACATCACCCGCGAGTTGGATGGCTTGCGGCCTACGCCCGGGACCGAGGTGGCGATCGTCGATCCGGCAGGCTGGGTCATCGCCTATGCCGGCGCCGTCTCCGCCATGCCGGACAAGATCGTGCCCCTGCGCGACCTTAAGTCGGGTCCGCTCGCCGAACTGGACGGTCTCGCCATGCCCGCGCGCGGGCCGGCGCGCTTCCGCACCGACGGACAGGGCTGGCTGGGCGTCAAGGCGCAGCTCAATGCCCGCGCCGAGCGGCGCAATACACTGGTCATGGCGGTGCCGCGCCGGGAGGTCCTCGCCCCGCTGCGGGCGAGCCTGGAACGCCAGATGTGGGTCAGCGGCGGCATCGCGCTCGGCTTCATCGTCATCGGCTGGTTCGCCGGCCAGCGCCTCGGGCATGGGCTGAACGAACTGGCCGAGCAGGCCCAGCGCCTGACCCGGTTCGACTTCGGCCGCCCGGCCAGGGTGGGCAGCTTCATCCGCGAGATCGCCGACTTCCACAGGGTGCTCGACACGGTGGGCGAGACCATCCGCGACTTCCTCGCCACCAGCGAGATCATCGCCTGCGAGCCGCAGCTCGATCGGATGCTGGAGCACGTGCTCGCCGCCACCGTGAAGGGCACGTCCTGCACGCGCGGGGTGGTCTACCTGGTGGATGGGGCGTCCCGCGACCTGCTGGTCGCCGCCGATGTCCGCGAGGAGGCCGACGCCTCCGCCGACATGCCGGCGGTGCTGCCCCTGTCCGTGCTCGATGCGCCGGAGACGGTCGCGCCGGTCGATGCGGACGGCGCGGAGCGGCTTGCGCTGCCGCTGCGCGACCGCAAGGGTCGCCCCATCGGCCTCCTGGTGCTGGTCCATGGCGCCGATGCCGTCCACCATAGCGGCGCCTTCATCGCCTTCGCGCGTCAGCTTTCCGGCACGCTTGCCATCTCCATCGAGACGCGACGGCTGATGGAGGAGCAGGGGCGGCTGCTGGAAGGGTTGATCCTTCTCGTGGCCGACGCCATCGACGCCAAGAGCCCCTACACCGGCGCCCACTGCCGCCGCGTGCCGGAGCTGGCCGACATGATCGTCTCGCGCATGGCCGCCGATGCGGACGGCCCCTATCGCGACTTCACCCTCAGCGAGGAAGAGCGCCGCGCCTTCCGGGTGGGCTCCTGGCTGCACGATTGCGGCAAGGTGACGAGTCCCGAGCACATCATCGACAAGGCGACCAAGCTCGAGGCGGTCCACAATCGCATCCACGAGGTGCGCACCCGCTTCGAGGTGCTGCTGCGCGATGCCCGCATCGCTCATCTCACGCGGCTCGCCGCCGGAGCGGACGCTGCGGGCTCCGCGCAAATGCTGGCCGAGGAGGAGGCGTGCCTCGCCGACGACTTCGCCTTCGTCGCCCGGTCCAACGTGGGCGGCGAGTTCATGACGGACGAGGCCCTCGCCCGCCTCGCCGAAATCGCCACGCGCACCTGGACCCGGCATTTCGACGACCGGCTCGGCCTCTCGCGGGAGGAGGAGGCCCATCTTGCCGGCCATCCGGCCCCCGCGCTGCCGGCCGAGGAGCATCTTCTGGCCGACAAGCCCGAGCACATCCACCCCTGGGGCGCCCTCCGCCCTCCGGTCGAGAAGGGCGACCCGGCCAATCGCTACGGCTTCGACATGCGCCTGCCGCCGGCCGCCCAGAACCTCGGCGAACTCTACAACCTCTCCATCCGCCGCGGCACGCTGAACGACGAGGAGCGGTTCAAGGTCAACGACCACGTGGTGCAGACCTACATCATGCTCAAGGCGCTGCCCTGGCCGGAGGGGCTGGAGCGGGTACCGGAACTCGCCGCCACCCATCACGAGCGCATGGACGGCAAGGGCTATCCCCGCCGCATCGCCGCCGACGGGCTTACACTGCCCGAGCGGGTGATGGCGGTGGCCGACGTGTTCGAGGCGCTCACCGCCGCGGATCGCCCCTACAAGCCGGCGAAGAGCCTGTCGGAAGCCATGCGCATCCTCGTCTCCATGGGGCGGGAAGGGCATCTCGATCCGGAGGTGGTGGCCTATTTCCTCAGGTCCCGGCTGTGGGAGACCTATGCTGGCCGCTTCCTGCGCGCCGACCAGAACGATGCGGTGGACGTCGCGGCCCTGTGCGGCCAGCTTCAGGCGGTCGCCTGAACCGCGCCCCAGCGCAGCCTTTGCAATAGCGCTGGCGCAGGCGGGGCGCGGCAGCCATGATCGGCGCATGATCGAGACGCTGAATCAGGCCCCCTCCCGCCCCTTCAACCTTGCCCGCTTCTGCCTCACCGGGGCGGAAGCGGCGGCGGACAAGCCAGCGCTGCTGGTGGCCGAGGGGCCGAAGGGGCGCATCATCGAGCGGTGGAGCTACGGCGATCTCACCGCCGCAGTGCTGCGCGTGGCCAGCGGTTTTGCGGAATACGGCCTGCCGCGCGGATCGCGGGTGCTGCTCCGGGTGGGGAACACCTCCGAGTTTCCGATGATGTTCTTCGGCGCCATTGCCGCGGGGCTGGCGCCCATCCCCACCTCCACCCAGCTCACGGGGCACGAGGTGGAGATGATCCTCGACGATTCCGGCGCGGCCCTGGTGGTGGCCGACGGATCGGGCGTGATGCCGGCGCCGCGCGAGGGGGTGCATGTGATCGATGCCGCCGGCATGGCGCGGCTCGGCGCCGCCACGGCCATCGATTTCGCCGCTACGGATGCGGACGATCTCGCCTTCCTGGTCTTCACTTCGGGAACCAGCGGCCGGCCCAAGGGCGTCGCCCACGCCCAGAGGGTGGGACTCGGGCGCGTGCCCATGCGCGCCGGCTGGCATGACCTGAAGGGCGATGACCTGCTCTTCCATGCCGGCGCGTTCAACTGGACCTATACGCTGGGCGTTGGCCTGATGGACCCCTGGGCGGTGGGGGCGACCAGCATCGTCCACCTCGGCGATCGTCCGCCCGGCGCCTGGCCCGACCTGCTGGAGGAGACCGGCGCGACGATGTTCGCCGCCGTGCCCGGTCTCTACCGGCGCATCCTGAAATATGCGCAGATCACTCCCGGCCGCTTTCCCGCCCTGCGCCACGGCCTCACCGCCGGCGAGGCGCTGAAGGCGGCGCTGCACGGCGAATGGATGAAGGCGACAGGGCGCCCGCTCTATGAAGCGCTGGGGATGAGCGAGATCTCCACCTACGTCTCCTCCGGACCCGCGGTGCCGACCCGGCCGGGCAGCCCCGGCAAGCCGCAGGCGGGGAGGCGCGTAGCCGTGCTGCCGCCCGAGGGCGAGGCGCCGGACGCGCTGCATCCCCTTCCGGCCGGGGACACCGGCGTTCTTGCCGTTCACCGCTCCGATCCCGGCCTGATGCTCGGCTACTGGGGCCTTCCGGACGAGACTGCGGCGGTCCTGCGTGGCGAATGGTTCCTCACCGGCGATCTCGCCCGCTTCGATGCCGACGGCTACCTCTGGTACGAGGGCCGCGCCGACGACCAGATGAACGCCTTCGGCTATCGCGTGGCGCCGGAAGAGGTGGAGCGCGCGCTCGCCGCCCATCCCGACGTTGCGGAGGTGGCGGTGGCGGAGGCGCAATCGGGCGAGGTCTCCCTCGTCACCGCCTTTGTCGTGCTGCAGGCGGGGGCTCAGGCGGACGCCGCGGCGCTCGAGGCCTACGCCGCGGAGCACCTCGCCGAATACAAGCGCCCGCGTGCCTACGTCTTCATCGAGGAGCTGCCCCGCACCGGCTCCGGCAAGGTGATGCGCCGGGCGCTGAGGGGGTAGGGGGCTTTGCCGCCGGGGCCTGCCCGTCAATCGTCCCGGGTGCTGGGGTGGAAGCGGTCGGTGAGTGCCAGCACCGCGTAGGCGGCGACGAAGATGATGTTGGCGACCACCAGCCATCGCACCTGCGTCTCGCTCACGTCCGTCTCCAGCCGCATCAGCGCCTTCAGCAGGGTGATGCCGGTGATGGCCATGAGCGAGGCGAATAGCTTCAGCTTGAGGCCCGAAAAGGAAATGCGCGTCATCCAGGCGGGCGAGGCCGGGGTATCGGCGCGGTCGATCTTCTCGACGAAGTTCTCGTAGCCCGAGGCGATCACCACCACCAGAAGGCCGCCCACCAGCGCCAGATCGATGAGGGTGAGGATGCCCATGATGACGTGGGTCTCGTTCATCCCCGGCAGGGCGATGGCGAAGCGCACCAGCTCCATCAGGAAGGCGACGACGAGCAGCGCGAGGCCCACCGCAAGGCCGGCGAACAGCGGCACCATGGCCCAGCGGCTTAGCGTGACCAGTTGCACGATCGCCTTGCGCATCGCTTTGTCCCCTCCCGCTCAGAAGCTGCCGACGAGGGTGCCGAGGCCGATCACCACGGCCAACGCGATGAGCGCGCCCACCACGGCGGCCATCACGATGTCGAGGTAGCCTTCCTTGTGGGTCACGCCGCACACCGAAAGCAGCGTCACCACAGCGCCGTTGTGCGGCAGGCTGTCCAGCGTGCCGGAGCCGATGACGGCGACGCGGTGCATGAGGGAGGGGTCCATTCCGATCTGGGCGGCGATCTTCATGTAGGTCGGCCCCAGCGCGTCCAGGGCGATGGTGAGGCCGCCGGAGGCCGAGCCGGTCAGTGCGGCGAGGATGTTGGTGGCCACCGCCAGCGACACCAGCGGCCCGCCGCCGATGCCCAGCACCCAGTTGCGCACGTCCGCGAAGGCGGGCAGCGCCGCGACGATGGCGCCGAAGCCGACGAGGCTCGCCACCGCGAGGATGGGCAGCACCGAGGCGTTGGCGCCCGCCGTCATGGTGGCGCGCAGCTCGGGCACGCTGCGGAAGTTGATGATGATGCAGGTGACGATGGCCGCCGCCAGCGCCACGATCACCGACCACACGCCACCCACCGCAGAGAGCGTCACGCCGCCCCAGCGCGGATCGGCGAGGAAGCTCACATCCATGCGCGGCAGCACCACGAAGGACATGAGAAGATTGACCACGATCACCACCACGATGGGCAGCGCGGCCAGAAAGATGGGCGGCGTGCGCGGGGATTCATCGCTGGAATGGATCTCGGAGGGGTCGAACGGGCCGGCCGTGGAGGCGCGCTCGCGCACGATGGGATCGTCTGCCGCGAGGTCCGCACTCTCGTCCGGGGCGGCGATGAGCGAGCCGAAGCCCTCGCCCGCGGCGCGGGCGGCATTCTCCCGCCGCTTCAGCCACCACATGCCGAAGCCCAGCATGATGAGCGAGGCGATGATGCCGAGCCCCGGCGCCGCGAACGGCGTGGTGCCGAAGAAGGGCATGGGGATGGCGTTCTGGATGGACGGCGTGCCGGGCATGGCCGACATGGTGAAGGTGGAGGTGCCGAGCGCGATGGCGGCCGGCATCAGCCGCCGCGGCACGCCGGACGCGCGGAACAGCGCGACGCCCATGGGTGCCAGCACGAAGAAGGCGACGAAGAGAGAGACGCCGCCATAGGTGACGATGGCGCCGGCCAGCACCACCGCGAGGATGGCGCGGCTGGGGCCGAGCTTTTCCGTCATGGTGTTGGCGATGGAGGTGACCGACCCGGAATCCTCCATCAGCTTGCCGAATACGGCCCCGAGCAGGAACAGCGGAAAGAACTGCGCGACGAAATCCGCCGCGTTGCGCATGAAGGTCTGCGTCCAGCTCGCCAGCAGCGGCTCGCCGGAGAAGGCGGCCGCGATCAGCCCCGCTATGGGCGCGAGGATGAGGATGGAGGAGCCGCGGAAGGCGAGGAAGATGAGGACGGCGAGGCCGACCAGAATGCCGAGGAGACCCATGCTCACAGCTCCGCCATCAGCTGGTCGAAATTGACGGTGGAGGCCTTGCCGATGTCATGCCCGTGATCGGCGAGGAACACCTCGGCGGCCTTGCGGCCCTCGTCCCTCAGCCAGGTGAGGAAATCCCATTCCGCATTCAGCTTCGAGGAGAAGCCGAGTTCGTTCATGATGGGGTTGCGCACCACATGCACGCGCATCCGCGCCCAGTTGCAGGCTTCCGTGTCGCCGGAGAGTTCATGCACGTGGCGCTGGAGCAGCGCCATCATGTACAGCTCCTTCACCGCCACCGAGTTGAACGACACCTCGTTGAGGCGGTTGAGAATCTCGCCCGGCGTCTTGGGCGTGCCCGGCCGCTCCAGCGGGTTGATCGGCACGAGGATGGTGTCGTCCGACTTCAGCTCGCTCACCAGCGGCGCCAGCGTCGGGTTGCCGGAATAGCCGCCGTCCCAATAGGCCTCGCCGTCGATCTCCACCGCCTGGAACAGCGTGGGCAGGCAGGCCGAGGCCATCAGCACGTCGGGGGTTATCTCGGCGTTGCGGAACACGCGCGGGCGGCCGGTGCGGACGTTGGTGGCGGTAATGAACACCTTGATGGGGGAGGAGCGCAGCCGGTCGAAATCGATCTGCTTTTCCAGGATCGGCGCCAGCGCGTTCCCGCCCAGGGGATTGTACTGGTAGGGCGAGAACATGCGCGTCATGAAGTCCATCATCAGAAAGCCTGGCGCGGTGTCCATGGACCAGCGGCCGAGCATCTTGTCGAAGGGCGAGCGCTTGAACGGGCTGAAGCGCGCGGCTTCCGAGACGTGGGTCCAGTAGCTTTCCAGCGCGAGCTTCGCGCCCTCACGGCCGCCGGCGGCGTAGCCGTCTGCCAGCACGGCGGAATTCATGGCGCCGGCCGAGGTGCCGGAGACGCCCTCGATCTCAAGCCAGCGCTCGTCGAGCAGCCGGTCGAGCACGCCCCAGGTGAAGGCCCCGTGGGAGCCGCCGCCCTGCAGGGCGAGATCGACGAGTACCGGTTCCCGTTCCATCTTGGACCTCATTCACACACGGGCCGCATCGGGTGCGGGCCGGTTGCCGTTGGCGTGGCGGGCGTTTCCTCGGGTCGTTCTTGTGTTGTTGGCGGCGGCGGGAAGGCCCGCCGGCCGCATGCCGGTCACGCCGGCTGCGTCTTGACCGGCTGCGCGACGCGCTCCGGCCCGGTGTCCGGCCCGAACCACGCCACATAGAGCGCCGGCAGGAAGATGAGGGTGAGCAGCGTGCCCACCAGCAGGCCGCCCATGATGGCAAAGGCCATGGGCCCCCAGAACACGGTGGGCGCGATGGGGATCATGCCCAGCACGGTGGAGACCGCCGTGAGCATGATGGGCCTAAAGCGCATGGAGGAGGCGGAGACCACCGCATCCCACACATTCTTGCCCGCCGCGCGGTCCGCCTCGATCTGGCCGATCAGGATGACGGCGTTCTTGGTGATCATGCCGATGAGCGCCAGCACGCCGAGGATGGCGACGAAGCCCAGCGGCCGTCCGGACGCGAGCAGCGCCGCCACCACGCCGATGAGGCCCAGCGGCGCCACCGACAGCACGATGACGAGCCGTTGGAAGCTCTTCAATTCGAACATCAGCACGGTGAACATGAGCAGCAGCATCACCGGCACCACGGCGACGACGGAGGCGAGGGACGACGCGCTCTCCTCCACCGTGCCGCCGGTGGTGATGGCGTAGCCGGCCGGCAGCGTGCGGCGCAGGGCCTCGATCTTCGGATCGAGCTTCTCAACCACGCTCTCGGGCAGCACGCCGCGCTTCACGTCCGACTGGACGGTGAGAGTCGGCACCCGGTCGCGCCGCCAGATGGCGGGATAGTCCTGCCCGTACTCGAAGGTGGCGATCTGCGAGAGCGGCACGGTGCGCCCGTTGGGCAGCGGTACCTGCAGGGTGGCGAGGGAGGCGAGGGAGACACGCTCCTCGTCGGTGGCGCGGGCCACCACGTTGACGAGATAGATGTCGTCGCGGACCTGCGTCACCGGCTGGCCGGAGAGCACGGTATTGAGCACGCCGGCGAGTTGCGCGGTGGAGAGGCCGAGCAGCCGCGCCTCGTCCTGGTCCACGCGGATGGAGACCTGGCGGGCGGGCTCGATCCAGTTGTAATTGACCGTCTCCACCTCGGGGTTCTCGGCCATCACCTTGGCGAGGTCGAAGGCGATGGCGCGCACCTTCTCGATCTCCGGGCCGGAGACGCGATACTGCACCGGCCAGCCCACGGGCGGCCCCAGCTCCAGCGGCGAGATGCGCGCGACGAGCTGCGGGAAATCGGTGGCGAGCACCTTCTCCAGCTTCGCCCGCAGGCGCTCACGCGCCGCCACGTCCTTCGCCACGATCACGCTCTGGGCGAAGAAATCGTTGGGCAGCTGCACGTCGAGGGGCAGGTAAAAGCGGATGGCGCCGCGGCCCACATACGTCGACCAGCGTGCCACGTCCGGATCGTTCGCCAGCACCTTGTCGAACGCCTCGGCGACGCTTTGGGAGGCGTAGATGGAGGCGTTCTGCGGCGAGGCGAGGTCCACCAGCAGTTCGGGCCGGTCCGAGGAGGGGAAGAACTGGCGCGGGATCAGCGGCAGCGCCAGCACGGAGAGCACGAACAGGCCGGCGGTGACGGCGAGCGTCACCCAGCGCAGGCGCAGGCAGAGGATGAGGAAGGCGCGGTACATCCCCATCACGCCCTTCGGCGGCGCGTCGGGATCGGGGATCTTATCCTTCGCCGGCGGGCGCAGGATGAGCACCTGGAGGAGCGGCGCGAACAGCACCGCCACGATCCACGAGACGAGGAGGGCGATGCCCACCACCGCGAACAAAGTGAAGGTGTATTCGCCCGCCGAGGAGGCGGCGAAGCCCACCGGCACGAAGCCGGCCACCGTCACCAGCGTGCCCGCCAGCATGGCCGCCGCATAGGCCTTGAAGGCGTAGGAGGCGGCGGTGGGCGGATCGTCGCCGGCCGCGAGGCGCGTCAGCGTCGCGTCCGTCGTGGTCATGGCGTCGTCCACCATCAGCGCCAGCGCGATGATGAGGGCGCCGAGCGAGATGCGCTGCATGTCGATGTGCGCGAGCTGCATCAGCGCGAACACGATGGCGAGCGTGAGCGGGATGGCGAGCGCCACGATGGCTCCCGCCCTGACCCCGAGGGCGATGAACGACACCACGAGGATGATGCCCACCGCCTGCCACAGGCTCTCCATGAACTCGGAGATGGCGCTCTTCACCGTCACCGCCTGATCGGCCACCAGCGTCGCGTCAATGCCCACGGGCATGTTGGCGAGGATGCGCGTCATGGCGCGGTCGATGTTGGCGCCCATGGCGAGGATGTCGCCGCCGTCGCGCATGGCGATGGCGAGGCCGATGGCATCCTTTCCGTTCACCCGGAACATGGGCTGGGGCGGATCGGCGAAGCCGCGGCGGATGGTGGCGATGTCGGCGAGGCGGATGAGCCGGCCGTTCACCGCGAGGTTCACATTGGCGATGTCGGCTTCCGAGGCGAAGGCGCCGGAGACGCGGATGGAGATGTTCTCCTTGCCGGTCTGAATCTCGCCGGAGGGCCGCACGATGTTCTGTGCGGCGAGCGCCTGAAGCACCGCCTGCCGGTCGATGCCGAGGCTCGCCAGCTCCTGCATGGAGAATTCGATGAAGATGCGCTCGTCCTGCGCGCCGAGGATCTCGATCTTCGACACGTCCGGCACGTGCAGCAGCTCGGAGCGCGCCTCCTCCACATAGTCGCGCAGTTCGCGATGGGAGAAGCCGTCCGCCGTGAAGCCGTAGATAATGCCGAAGGTGTCGCCGAACTCATCGTTGAAGAACGGGCCCACGATGCCCTGCGGCAGGGTGTGGCGGATGTCGGCGATGCTCTTGCGCACATGTCCGGCACCTCGGCCCCGGTGGCGGAGCCCTTGAGGTGGACGAACACGGTGGTGACGCCGGGCTTGGTGTAGCTCTCGAGATAATCGAGCTTCGGCACTTCCTGCAGCTTGCGCTCAAGCCGTTCGGTGACCTGTCGGAATGTCTCCTCCAGCGTGGCGCCGGGCCAGTTGGCCTGCACCACCATGGTCTTGATGACGAAGGTCGGGTCTTCCGCCCGGCCGAGGTTGCGGAACGCCATCACGCCGGCCACCACGGAGATGGCCATGAGGTAGAGGATGACGGAGCGGTGTTTCAGCGCCCAGGCTGAAAGGTTGAAGCCGCCGCTCACAGGCTGGCTCCCGCCGGCGGGGCCAGCAGGCGCACCTTCTGGCCCGGATGCAGGGCCTGCACGCCCGCCGTCACCACGATCTCGGAGGGCTTCAGCCCCTCGCCGACGCTGACGGAGGCCGGGCCGAAGCGCAGCACCTCGATGGTGCGCAGCGCCACGGTCTGGGTCTTGGGATCGACCACCCACACCGCGGGCTTGTCGTTGAGGCGGGTGAGGGCACTCGCCGGGATTTCTACCACAGGCCCCCGATCCACCATCACCCGGCCGACGACGGTCGTGCCGAGGCGCAGCCCCTCGGGAGGATTGGTGAGGCCCACGCGCACCCGGAACGTGCGCGTCACCGGATCGGCCTGCGGTGCCACCTCGCGCACGCGGCCGGTGGCGGTCACGGCGGGATCGGTGGCGAGCGCCACCGTCACCTCGGGATCCCCGGGCAGCCCGGAGAGCAGCGCGGCGGGCACGTCGAACACCGCGTCGCGGCCGTCCTGGCGCGCCACCTCGATCACCGGCTGGCCGGCCTGCACCACCTCGCCGGGCTCGGCCCGGCGCTGGGTCACGACGCCGGCAGAGTCGGCCTTCAATTCGGTGAAGCCGAGGCGGTCCTCGGCCATCTGCAGGCGCGCTTCCGCGTCGTCCACCTGCGCGCGGGCGTTCAGAAACGCCTGCTCGGCCTGCTCGTACTGGGCGCGCGGGGTGAAGCCGCGGGCGAGGAGCTGGCGCTGGCGTTCATACTGGTTGCGGGTCTGTGTGAGGTTGGCGTTTGCCGCGCCGAGGGCTGCCTGTGCCGAGCGCACGGCATTCTGCTCGTCCTGCGGATCGAGGCGCGCGAGCACCTGGCCCGGGGCGACGCGATCACCCACGTTCACGAGGCGGTCGATGATGCGGCCGGAGATGCGGAAGCCGTAGGTGGCCTCGTTCTGCGCCTCGACCACGCCGGTGAGGCTCAAAGTGTCGCTCGCCGCGCGGTTGGTGGCGACCACGGTGCGCACCGGCCGCGGCTCCTGCGCCTGCGGCTTCTGCGCCTCGCCGCAGGCGGAAAGGAAGAAGCACGCGCCGAGCACGCCCAGCAGCATGTGCTTACCTTTGACCACGCCAGCATCCTGCCCGCGATATACCCGATGGTC
>JAYSCE010000002.1:0-1712 GCA_041915035.1 Xanthobacter sp. | reverse complement strand
AGGAGACTTGAGCATTAGACCAGCGAGTTAACTCGAAGCGCCTTCCTATACGTGGCCGTTTCTGCCATTCCCGTGATCGAACGGTGCGATATGCGCCAAAAGGAGAATATGAACATGGCAGAGGTCAAGGTCGCCATCGTCACCGCGGGCGGTTCGGGCATGGGTGCGGCGTGCGCGCGGCGCCTTGCTGCGGATGGCTATGCGGTCGCCATCCTCTCCTCATCCGGCAAGGGCGAGGCGCTGGCGGCGGAACTCGGCGGTCTCGGCGTGACCGGCTCCAACCAGAAGGCTGAGGACATCGCGCGGTTCGTGGATCAGGTGATGGCGCGATGGGGCCGCATCGACGTTCTGGTGAACAGCGCGGGCCACGGTCCGCGCGACACCATCACCGCCATCACCGACGAGCAGTGGCACCAGGGCCTCGACGTTTATCTCATGAACGTGATCCGCTCGGTGCGGCTCGTCACCCCCGTCATGGTGGCGCAGAAGGGCGGGGCGATCGTCAACATCTCCACCGCCTGGGCGTTCGAGCCGGCGGCCATGTTCCCCACCTCCGCCGTGTTCCGCGCGGGGCTCGCCGCCTACACCAAGATCTTCGCCGACACCTACGCCGCCGACAACGTGCGCATGAACAACGTGCTGCCCGGCTGGATCGACAGCCTGCCGCAGACCGACGAGCGCCGCGCCGGCGTGCCCATGGGCCGTTACGGCACCAGCGCCGAGATCGCCGCGACGGTGGCCTTCCTCGCCTCCGAGGGCGCGGGCTACATCACCGGGCAGAATCTGAAGGTGGACGGCGGGCTGATGCGCTCGGTGTGAGGGGCCGCAGGTCTGTATGCTCGCAGATGCGCTCCGGTGCCGTTTGTCAGCACCGGAGCGCTCTTCGAGGTAGACGACAGCTATGCACCGCAAGCTCGGTCTACGGTTGTGGGAAGGGTCCCGACGGCCGGTCGTGGGGCGTCACGATCATGTGGGGGTTGGAGAGCTGGCACCCACCGACAGCGGCCAGCATTGCGACCATGATCACGATCCGCCCTATCCGGCCCATTCTCGCCCCCAACCTTGATTATGCAACCATAGCGTTATCGCCGTTGCGGGACACGTGATCAAGGGCCAGGCCGAAAAAGCGCCCCGCTGTCCCGCCTCATCTGCGTGATCCGCAAATCAACCAATCGACCCTTTAGTCCTGTCGGCCCGCGCGTCCCGAGCCACGTGGATCATCATCAGTTCCCCGACATTCTCGGGCGTGAGCAGGCCCACGAGCCGGCCGCCAGGGGCTTCGAGCACGCCGACGGCGGGGACCTGGGCGCTGGTGATGAGCTTCAGCGCCGCGTCCAACATTGAGCGCGCTTCCACGGTCGGGATGTCGTGCTGCATCACCTCGATGACGGGCGTGGACGGCCCCTGATCCTTCAGTGCCCGGATCATGGCGTCGCGGGTGAGCACGCCGCGCAGATGGCCGGCGCCATCCACCACCGGGAATTCCTTCTGGGTGGAGCGGATGAGCGCCTCCGCCGCATCGTCCACAGTGGCCTGCGGCCCCAGCGTCTCAAAATGCGTGATCATGGCGTCGGCCACGATATGTCCGCGCGAGGCTTCCTTGAGCTGCACCTGACCGGCCTCGCCAGAGGCGGCGAGGAAGACGAAGACGCCGATGATCATCAGCATCGGATTGGTGAAGATGCCGAGCAGCCCGATGCCGATGGCGAGGC
>JAYSCE010000001.1:36187-40128 GCA_041915035.1 Xanthobacter sp. | reverse complement strand
AATGCGCTCTCCGCCGCCACCGGCGTGAACCTCGACGACGAATATGCCAGCCAGCTCGAGCTGGAGCGCGGCTAGCAGGCCACCTCCAAGCTCATGGGCGTGGTGAACCAGCTCTACGACAGCCTCTTCCAGATGATCGGCTAAGCCATGCGCAGCACCTACATCTCCACCCTCGCCTGGACTTCCCCGTCCCGGGCGGCGCTGCCGAAGCTGCAATCGGACATCTCGAAGGCCACCACGGAAATCGCCACCGGGCGGCAGGCGGACGTGGGCCTCACTCTGGGCGTCGCGACAGGGGAGAGCGTGGCGCTGCATCTGGCGCGCGGCGCGATCCTGTCGCAGAAGCAGGGCAATGCGCTGGCTTCGAGCCTCCTTGGCCACAGCCAGGTGGCGCTCTCCCAGATCTCCGACGATGCCAACCAGTTCCTGAAGGACATCCTCGCCGGGCAGGCGGGCAACTCCTCCGGTGCCATCCTCGCGGACCAGGCGAAGTCGGCGCTCGATGCCTTCACCGCGCATCTCAACGCCACCGACGGGCAGCGTTATCTGTTCGCCGGCATCAATAGCGCTGTCCCGCCCATGGCCGATTACGAAAGCGGCCCCAAGGCGGCGGTGGATGCGGCGTTCGCCGGCACCTTCGGCCTCAATCCTGCCGACCCGCAGGCGGACTCGCAGGTGGCGGACATCTCGGCCGCCGACATGGGCACCTTCCTCGACGGCGCGTTCAAGGACCTGTTCGCCGATCCCGCGTGGGGCGCCACCTGGTCCAGCGCGTCGGATGAGGTGCTGACGAGCCAGATTTCCGAGACTGCGCGCGTGCCCGTCAGCACCACCGCCAACACGACAGCCATGCGCAACCTTGCCATGGCATTCACCATGGTGTCGGCGCTGGGCACGGCGAACCTCTCCGAGGCCACCCGCAAGGTGGTGCTGGACAAGGCCGCCACCGTCGCCGGTTCCGCCGTGAGCGGGGTGGTTTCGCTGTCCGCGCAGCTCGGGGTGTCCAAATCCCGCGTGGATGCGGCGGACGAGGCCCTCGCCAAGGTGTCCGATCTCGTCGACCGGAGGATCAACGTCCTCGAGGGGGTCGACCCCGCCGAGGCGAAGACCCGCCTCGACACCCTGACGACCCAGTTGCAGATGTCCTACGCGACCACCTCGAAGGTGATGCAGCTGAGCATCCTGAACTACATCTGACATGAGGGTGCGTGATGTACCGTTTCTCCTACGCGGAAATACTTGACGAGTCCGCGACGCTCAACCGCGAGCGCGAACGCCTCGCCCTCGACCAGGCGGTGGATCTGCTCACCCTCGCGGCCAAGGCGGAGCCCGGCTCGCGCGAGGTGCTGGCCGCGGTCGCCTATCTACAGAAGCTCTGGGGCTTCTTCATCAGCGATCTCGCCGACGCCAACAACGAGCTGCCGCGCGAGCTGCGCGGCACGCTCGCCTCCCTCGGCCTGTGGGTGATCCAGGAATGCGACCGCCTGATCTCCGGCACCGGCGGCAGCATCCCCATGCTCATCGACGTCAATACTGCGATCCGGGATGGCCTGAAATGACGAAGTCCATGCACATCTCCCTGAAGGCCGGCGAAAAGCTGTTCCTCAATGGCGCGGTGTTCCAGGTGGACCGAAAGGTGACCTTGGAACTGCTCAACGACGCGACCTTCCTGCTGGAGAGCCACGTCATGCAGCCGGAGGAGACCACAACGCCGCTGCGCCAGCTCTATTTCGTGGCCCAGTCGCTGCTGGTGGACCCGGCCAATGCCGATGCCGCCCGCCGCCTGTTCTTCCGCCAGCTGGCCGCGCTGATGACCACCTTTGCCAATCCCGCGATCCTCCTGAACCTGGACGAGGTGGGGCGTTTCGTCGGCGAGGGCCGGGCGTTCGAGGCGCTGAAGGCGCTGAGGGGCATGTTCCCGCAGGAGGAGGAGATCCTCCGCTGCGCCGTGCCGCCGAAGGCCGCCTGAAGGAGGGGGGCGGGCCGGCCTCGCCAAGGTCGGCCGCGCCAAGGTCGGCCTCGCAAGGTCGGCCTCGCGCAATCCTCGCGGGCGAGAAGGGGCTGGCGAGAAGGAGAGAGCAGCATGACCCAGGTCCAGAGCGTCGCCCCGGCGGCCGGCGCCGCCGCAACCGGCAAGACGGCTTCGGCCGGGAAGGCGAACAGCATCGACTACAACGCCTTCCTCCAGCTCCTGGTGGCGCAACTGCAGAACCAGGACCCGACCCAGCCCATGGATTCCACCGCCTACATGTCGCAGCTCGCTTCGTTCTCTCAAGTCGAGCAGCAGGTGGCGAGCAATTCCAAGCTCGAGTCCCTGCTCGCCGCCAGCATCAGCGGCAAGGTTTCCTCCGTCGAGATCACCAGCGACGGCCCGTTGGCGCAGCTCTCCAACGGCAAGAGCCTGCTTATCGGCCCCGGCGTGACGGTGAGCTGACGATGAACGAGGCGGATGCGCTCGGCATCGTCCATTCGGCCATCTGGACCATCCTCGTCGCCGCCGGGCCGGCGGTCGCCGCGGCCATGCTCATCGGCATCCTCGTTGCCCTGTTCCAGGCGCTGACGCAGATCCAGGAAGTCACGCTCACCTTCGTGCCGAAGATCGTCGCAGTGCTGGTGGTGGCGGCGGTGACGGGCTCCTTCATGGGCGCCCAGATCATGGCCTTCACCGAGGAAATCTACGGCCGCATCGCCAGCGGCTTCTGAGCCGATCCTTCCGGGGGAGCCTGATCCATGACGGACATCACGGTGCGCGAGGCCGCGCAAGGCTCGCGTCGCGACATCGGCTTCGCCATGGGCATGGTGGCGATCCTCGCCATTCTTTTCCTGCCCATTCCGCCCGCGCTCATCGACATCGGCCTCGCGCTGTCCATCGCGCTCTCGGTGCTGATCCTGATGGTGGCGCTGTGGATCGACAAGCCGCTGGAATTCTCCGCCTTTCCCACCGTCCTTCTCATCGCGACCTTGCTGCGCCTCGGCCTCGGGGTGGCGACGACGCGCCTCATCCTCGCCCACGGCTCGGACGGGGTGAGTGCGGCGGGGCACATCATCCACGGCTTCTCGCAGCTCGTCATGAGCGGCGATTTCGTCATCGGCATCGTGGTGTTCCTTATCCTGGTGACGGTGAACTTCCTCGTCATCACCAAGGGCGCGACCCGCATCGCGGAAGTGGGCGCGCGCTTCACGCTCGATGCCATCCCCGGCAAGCAGATGGCCATCGACGCCGATCTCAACGCCGGCCTCATCGACGACAAGGAGGCGCAGCGTCGCCGCGCCGAGCTGGAGGAAGAGAGCGCCTTCTTCGGCTCCATGGACGGCGCCTCCAAGTTCGTGCGCGGCGAGGCGGTGGCGAGCCTCATCACCATCGCGGTGAACATCTTCGGCGGCATCATCATCGGGGTCACACGGCACAAGATGCCCATCGGCGACGCCGCCGACATCTTCACCCGCCTGTCCGTGGGTGACGGCCTCGTCTCGCAGATCCCGGCCCTCATCGTGTCGCTCTCCGCCGGCCTCCTCGTCTCCAAGGGCGGCACGCGCGGACGGGCGGAAAAGGCGGTGCTGGGCCAGCTCGGGGCCTATCCGCGCGCGCTGTTCGTGGCCGCGGGCCTCCTCTTCGCCCTCGCGCTGGTGCCCGGCCTGCCGTTCCTGCCCTTCGCGCTCATCGGCGGAACGATGGCTTTCGTCGGCTGGTCGGTGCCGCGCCAGCTCGCCAGGAAGAAGGCGGCGGCCGACGCACGCGACGCCGAGGCGAAGCAGCTGGCGGACCGCGAGGCGCGGGAATCGGTGAAGGAGCAGCTGAAGACCGCCGAGATCGAGGTGTGCGTCGGCAAGCAACTGGCGACGCAAGTGCTGCGCACGCCGTCCGAACTCGGCAACCGCCTCGGCAAGATGCGGCGCAAGTTCGCCTTGCGCTACGGCTTCGTGGTGCCGGAAATCCGCAT
>JAYSCE010000001.1:30135-36177 GCA_041915035.1 Xanthobacter sp. | reverse complement strand
AGGGCTACCAGATCAAGATGCACGGCACGGTGCTGGCGGCGCAGGAGATGCGCATTGGCGAACTGCTCGTCGTGGTGGGCGACGGGCCTCCGCCGGATGTGCCCGGCGACGAGGCGCGCGAGCCGGCCTTTGGCATGAAGGCCATGTGGATTCCCGAGGCCTACGCCACCGAGGTGAAGCGCGAGGGCTTCGCGCCGGTGGACAATCTCACCGTCATCCTCACCCACCTCTCCGAGGCCATCGCCAACAACCTGCCGCAGCTTTTGTCCTACAAGAGCATGCGGGCGCTGATCGACCGGCTCGACCCCGAATACAAGCGCCTCGTGGAAGACATCTGCCCGGCGCAGATTTCCTATTCCGGCCTTCAGGCGGTGCTGAAGCTGCTGCTGGCGGAGCGCGTCTCCATCCGCAACCTGCATCTCATCCTGGAGGCGGTGGCCGAGATCGTGCCCCACGCGCGGCGTTCCGAGCAGGTGGCGGAGCATGTGCGCATGCGCATGGCGCAGCAGATCTGCGGCGATCTTGCCGAAGGCGGCGTATTGAACGTGCTGCGCCTCGGCAGCCGTTGGGATCTCGCCTTCCACCAGAGCCTGAAGCGCGACGCCAAGGGCGAGGTGATCGAGTTCGATATCGATCCGCGCCTCGTGGAGCAGTTCGGCACCGAGGCCGCCACCGCCGTGCGTGAGCGCATGAAGGCGGGCGCGCCCTTCGTGCTCGTCACCGCGCCCGATGCGCGGCCCTATGTACGGATGATCGTGGAGCGCATGTTCCCCTCGCTGCCCGTGCTCTCCCATGTGGAGATCGCGCGCGGGGTGGAGATCAAGGCGCTGGGCGCCATCTCTTGACCGGGGGTACCATCAGCCTCCTCGCCCGCGAGGCGGTGCTGGCCGCCTTCCTCGTCTTCTGCCGGGTGGGCGGCGCGCTGATGCTGATGCCGGGCATCGGCGGCCGGCACATTCCCATGCGCGCCAAGCTGTTCCTGGCGCTGGCCCTCTCCTTCGCCTTCCTGCCGCTGGTGCTGGACCAGATCGCACCGCGTGTGCGGACGGCGGGGAACGGGGATTTCGTCTTCATGATCGCCGGGGAGCTGCTGACCGGCCTCCTGATCGGCCTTCTTGCGCGGCTCTATGTGACGGGGCTGCAGTTCGCCACCAGCTTCATCGCCCAGGCGGTGGGCGTCTCGCCCATGCCCGGCGTGTCGGTGGAGGAGGACGAGCAATTGCCCATCCTCGCCACCCTCGTCGTGTTCGCCGCCACCGCCCTCATCTTCGTGGCGGACCTGCATCTGGAGCTGGTGAAGGGCCTCGTGGACAGCTTCGCCCGCGTGCCGCCGGGCAGCCTCCTCGCGGTGCGCCCGGCGCTGGTCGATCTCGTGGACCAGATGTCGGCGGTGTTCCTCGTGGCGGTGCGGCTCTGCGCGCCTTTCATCCTCTATTCGGTGATGGTGAATTTCGCGGTGGGGCTCATCAACAAGTTCACGCCGCAGATCCCGGTCTATTTCATCGCGACGCCCTTCGTCACGGCGGGCGGGCTGCTCCTGCTCTACGTGAGCGTGGAGCCGCTGCTCTCGGCCTTCCTCGTCGCCTTCTCGCAATGGCTGAAGGCGGGCTGAGCATGGAGAAGGAGCGCCACAGGAAGGCCGAGCGCCTCGTCGCCGTGCAGCGGCAGTTGAAGCGCGCCGCGGAGACCCGCCATGCCGACGCGGTGCGGGAGGGCGTGCGGCTCGACGCTGAGACGGCGGACCTTCTGGCCGCCCTCGACGACGGGCATTTCGCGCCGCTGATGCTGGAGAATGTGGCGCGCCGGCTGGAGCGGGTCGCGCTCGCCCGCCAGCAGGCCCACGCCGAGGAGGCGGCCGCCGCGGCGCGCGTTCTTGCGGAGAGCCTCACGCTGAAGCGCGCCGAGCGCCATGCGGAGGCGACCCTGCGTCTCGCCCGCGCCGAGGCCGAGCGCGCGTCAACCGATGAGATCGCCGAGGCAAGCCTCATCTCCGGCGGGCGTGCAAGCCTCGCATAAGCATGGCGGGGCAGGGTGGCGTCCGAACGTTTCTCGATGAAAGCCGCGCCATGGGCATCTCCCCGCCGACCGACCTCGTCTTCGACGTGATGCAGGCCGCCGATGCGGCCCGCGCACGGCAGGTGATGGGCAAGCTGCAGGCGCTCAAACCGGCACCGGACGGCGCCTTTCGCACTGAGCTGGACACGGTGGCCGAGGCGAAGGCCGCGGCGCGTGCCGACAAGGCGGCTTCGCGGGTCGACAAGGATACGGCCGCCGCCGCCGCGGCGCTCATCCCGCCCGGCGTGGCATTCTCCGGCGCCAGCCTCACGGGGATCAAGAACGCCCACGCCCTCGGCCCGCACCATGCGGGGGGCGCCACCGGCGCCGCGCCGCTGGCCGGCATGCCGAACTCCGCGACCCCGGGTGCGGCCTCGCTGCAGAAGTTCGAGGCCATGGTGCTTTCCCAGTTCCTCGACACCATGATGTCGGCCAAGGGCGCCACCTCGAAATCCTCCATGTTCGGTTCCGGCACGGCCGGCGACACGTGGAAATCCCTGCTCACCCAGAAGGTGGGCGAAGAGGCGGCGCGCGCCGGCGGCATCGGCCGTTCCGCGCGCCTTGGGACGTCCTCGGCCGTCTTCGCGCGGGCGACGGGGGGGGCGGCATGGGCTTCGACCTCGACGCGTCCGTCCGGCCCCCGGCCGTGACCGCCCTCATCAGCGCGCTCGACCGGCTGGAAGAGACCATCGATGTGGAGAATGCGGCGTTCGAGGAGCGCGGCGCCCTCGATCTCGTCGAGATCAACCGGCGCAAGAGCCGCGCCTTGCTGGAACTGAGCCGCGTCGCCCGCGGCCTGCCGGACCGGCTCGACGCGGCAACCGCCGGGCGGCTCGCGCGTCTGAAGGCGAAGCTCGATCGCAACCAGTATGTCATCGCCCTGCGCATCGCCGCAGCGCGCGAGGTGGGCGCCATCCTCGACCGGGCGCTGGCCGAGGCGGAATCGGACGGCACCTATTCCGCGCATGCGGTGCGCGCGGGGGCGGGGGCATGATCCGCTTCGTCATCATTGGCGTGTGGGCCTGCCTCGTGGGGCTCGGCTCCAGCTATGCCGCCGCCTGGTACGCCGCGGGCGCCCCGCGCAAAAGCGAGGAGCCCTATCTCGCCGGTCTCGAATATCGCCGCCTGCCCGCCGTGACGGTCCCCATGATCGTGGACGGCAAATTGCAGGGCTATGTGCTGGCGAAGCTGGTCATCACCGCCGACGCCGCCGAGTTGCGCAAGCTGCCGATGGAGCCCACCGTGTTCGCGGTGAACGCCGCCTTCAGCGAGATCTATGTGAACGGCCGCATCGAGAGCGGCAAGATCACCAAGTACAATCTCCCCGAGATGCTCGGCCGCATCAAGACGAGCACCAATACCTATCTCAAGGGCGAGGTCATCCGCGAGGTGCTCGTCGATTCCCTCAACTATATCGACAAGACGGACATGCGCTCCGGCGTCGGTGTCAATGTCGCGAGTTCTTCGGGCGAGAAGCCGGCCGGAAAATCCGGCGGCCACGGCGAGGGCGATGCCAAGCCGGCCAAGGGCGGGCACTGAGCATGCGCGCCTTCACCCTTCGCGCCCCGCGCCCCTTCCTTCACATCAGCCGCGGCCCCGCCGCATCGCCCCGGAGCCAGGATCATGGATGATCTCTTGCGCGAGTTCCTGACCGAGACCAGCGAGAGCCTCGACGTCGCCGACGTCGAGCTCGTGAAGTTCGAGCAGGACCCGAACAACGCGCAGATTCTCAACAACATCTTCCGCCTGGTGCACACCATCAAGGGCACCTGCGGATTCATCGGCCTGCCGCGCCTCGCAGCCCTCGCCCACGCGGCCGAGACGCTGATGGACCGCTTCCGGGAGGGCCGTCCCGTGACCACCGATGCGGTGGGGCTGGTGCTCTCCACCATCGACCGCATCAAGCTCCTGCTGCAGCATGTGGAGGAGAAGGAAGGGGCCGAGCCCGAGGGCGAGGACCGCGATCTCATCTCGCTGCTCGAAGCCATGGCGGAGGACACCGCCGTCGCCGCCCCGCCCGCGCCGCCTCTCGCGCCCGCCCCCACGCTGGAGCGGGCGCTCCTGCCTGGCGAGCTTCCGCTGGACGAGCTGGATCGCATCTTCCGCGAGACAAAGGTGGACCCGGTGAGCCCGGCGCCGGCGGTAGCGCCGGCCGCCCCGCCGGCTGCGCAGAAGCCCGCGCTGAAGGGCGAGGCCGAGGCCGCCCACGCCGGCGAGGCCCACGGCGTCGCCGCCCAGTCCATCCGCGTCAGCGTGGGGGTGCTGGAACAGCTGATGACCATGGTTTCCGAGCTGGTGCTGACCCGCAACCAGCTGATGGAAATCGCCCGTCGCCACGACGAGCCGGAATACAAGGTCTCCCTGCAGCGCCTCTCCAACGTGACCGGCGAATTGCAGGAAGCGGTCATGCGCACGCGCATGCAGCCCATCGGCAACGCCTGGCAGAAGCTGCCGCGCATCGTGCGCGACCTCGCCCAGGAGCTGGGCAAGCAGATCGAGCTGGAGCAGGTGGGCGCCGAAACCGAGCTGGACCGGCAGGTGCTGGACCAGATCAAGGACCCGCTCACCCACATGGTGCGCAACTCCGCCGATCACGGACTGGAGATGCCCGAGCAGCGCCGCGCCGCCGGCAAGCCCGAGCGCGGCCTCATCCGCCTCTCCGCCTATCACGAGGGCGGGCATGTCATCGTCGAGATCTCCGACGATGGCCGCGGCCTCGACATCGCGCGCATCAAGCAGAAGGCGCTGGAGAACGGCCTCGCCACCGAGGCGGAGCTGGCGAAGATGCCGGACGCGCAGGTGTTCCGCTTCATCTTCCACGCCGGCTTCTCCACGGCGCAGAAGGTGACGAGCGTGTCCGGCCGCGGCGTCGGCATGGATGTGGTGCGCTCGAACCTCGAATCCATCGGCGGCACCGTGGACGTGCGCTCGCGGCCGGGCGAGGGCTCCACCTTCGTCATCAAGATCCCGCTGACGCTGGCCATCGTACCGGCTCTGATCGTGCGCGCCGCCGGCGAGCGGTTCGCCTTGCCGCAGAGCGCGGTGGAGGAACTGGTGCGGGTGCAGGCGGGTTCGGACCACGAGATCACCTGGCTCAACAATTCGCCGGTGCTCGGCCTGCGCGACCGGCTTCTGCCCATCGTCAGCCTCGGCGGCCTGCTCGGCCTCGCGCCGGAGAGCGACGGCCGCGAGGAGGCCCTGTGGGACCGGGCGCTCATCGTGGTGATGAAGGTGGGCCACCAGACCTTCGGGGTGGTGGTTGAGGCGGTCTCCCACACCGAGGAAATCGTGGTGAAGCCCATGGCCTCGGCTCTGCGCCAGCTGCCCATGGTCTCCGGCAGCACCATCCTCGGTGACGGGCGGGTCATCATGATCCTCGACCCTGCAGGCCTCGCCCAGCATGCGGCGGCCCGTGGCGGTGCCACGGAGGACGTCGGCCGGCACGGCGCCGGCCGCCAGTCCCGCGCCAGCCAGAAGCGCTCGTCGCTGCTGCTGTTCCGCGCCGGCTCGCGCGATCTCAAGGCGGTGCCGCTCGGCCTCGTCACCCGCATCGAGGAGCTGGAGGTGGCGCGCATCGAGCGCGTCAACGGCTACCCGGTGCTGCAGTATCGTGGCGCCCTCATCCCCGTGCTCTACGCCAATGAGGAGGTCCAGCGCGTGGCACAGGGCACTCAGCCCATGCTGGTGTTCGCCGATGGCGGGCGCGTCATGGGCCTGGTGGTGGACGAGATCGTCGACATCGTGGAGGCCGAGCTCGACATGGAGCTGTCGCCTTCCAACATGCCGGAGGTGCTCGGCGCCGCTGTCCTGTCCGGGCAGGCGACGGAAATCCTCGACGTCGCCTTCTACGTCCAGGTGGCGTTCGGCGAGCGCTTCCGCCATCTGGTCCGCCCGGCCGAGCGGCCGCGGCTGCTGCTGGTGGACGAGAGCCCGTTCCATCGCGACCTTCTGGCGCCCATGCTCAACGGCAACGGCTACGAGGTCACC
>JAYSCE010000001.1:27641-30125 GCA_041915035.1 Xanthobacter sp. | reverse complement strand
CCATCGTCAGCGACGTGGACCTGCCGGACATGGACGGCTTCGCCCTCGCCGCCGCCGTGCGCGGCGACCCGCGCATCAAGGCGGTGCCGATCATCGCCCTCGCCACCGCGCAGGACCGCGACGCCCTGGAGCGGGGTCGCGCCGTGGGCTTCACCGACTGCGTCGCCAAGTTCGATCGCCCCGGGCTCATCGCCGCGCTGAAGGAATTCGCCGGCCGACAGGGAATTGCCGCATGAACGCCCATTCGCCCCTCATCCAGGACGCGGCGGAGGCCGCGACGCACGATGTCGTCCAGTACGTCACCGTGCGCATCGGGCCGCAGCTGTTCGGCCTGCCCATCGCGCTCGTGCACGAGGTGTTCGTGCCGGAGGCCATCACCAGCGTGCCGCTGGCCCCGGGCGAGATCGCCGGCGTGCTGAACCTGCGCGGCCGCATCGTCACCATGGTGGCCATGCGCCGCCTCCTGTCCCTGCCCGACGGGGAGGGCGCGCCCATGGCGGTGGGCATCGAGCACCACGGCGAGGCCTTCGGCCTCATCATCGACGACGTGGGCGAGGTGCTGTCCCTCGATGCCGCGCGCCGCGAACCGAACCCGGCCAACCTCGACCCGCGCTGGGCGCAGGTGGCCGCCGGCGTCCATCGCCTCTCGGGCGATCTGATGCTGATCCTCAACGTGGACCTGGTGCTGGAGCGGGCCGGCTCGGCCGTCGCGCGCCAGGATGCCGGCAAACGCGCGGAGCTTTGAATGAAGACCTGTCTCGTGGTGGACGACTCCAGCGTCGTCCGCAAGGTTGCCCGCGGCATCCTCGAAGATCTCGGCTTCTGCGTGGAGGAGGCGGCGGACGGCGCCCCGGCGCTGGAGATGTGCGCGAGGGCCATGCCCGACGCCATCCTGCTCGACTGGTCCATGCCGGTGACGGACGGCCTCGCCGTGCTGGAGCAGTTGCGCTCCACCGAGGCCGGGCGGGGGCCGAAGGTGATCTTCTGCACCGCCAAGAACGACATGGAGCATATCGCCCGTGCCGTCTCGCTGGGCGCGGACGAATACATCATGAAGCCGTTCGATTCCGAGATCCTGCGCGAGAAGCTCGAGGCCGTCGGCCTCCTGGACAGGGTGGACTGATGCCGCAACCCATATCTCCCCCGGAGGCGCCGACGCTCGGCTCCGCCATCCGCGTGATGGTGGTGGACGACAGCGTGTTCGTGCGCGGCATCGTCGCGCGCTGGCTGTCGGAAGACCCGACCTTCGAACTCGTGGGCACATACTCCAACGGCAAGGCGGCGCTGGGCGATCTCGATCGGGTTCAGCCCGACGTCGTCATCCTCGACCTCGAGATGCCGGAGATGGACGGGCTCACCGCCTTGCCGCTGATCCTCAAGCAGCGGCGGAACACCACCGTCATCGTCGCCTCGGCCCTCTCCCGCCGGGGCGCGGAAGTCAGCCTCAAGGCGCTCACCCTGGGCGCCGCCGATTATCTGCCGAAGCCGGACGCTACCAAGGGCACGTTTGCCACCGACGACTTCAAGCGCGAGCTGATGGAGAAGGTGCGCAGCCTCGGCCTGAAGGTGCTGCGCCAGGCCGGCCGCGCGCCCATCGCCCCGACGCCGACCGCTCAGCCGCAGGCGACGGCGGCGCCCAGCCAGCCAAGGGGACCCATCCGGTTGCGACCCTATTCCGCGTCCGACGTCTCGCTGATCGCCGTCGGCAGTTCCACCGGCGGGCCGCAGGCGCTCACCCGCCTGTTCGCGGTGCTCGGGCCTTATATCGACCGCATCCCGGTGGTCATCACCCAGCACATGCCGCCGACCTTCACCGCGCTCCTTGCCGAGCATGTCACCCGCGCCGCGGGCCGGCAGGCGGCGGAGGGGCAGGAGGGCGAGGCGCTGCGCGCGGGGCGCATCTACATCGCCCCCGGTGGCAAGCACATGCTGCTGGAGCGCGACGGGCCGCGCACGCTCATCCGCCTCTCCGATGGGCCGGCGGTGAATTTCTGCAAGCCGGCGGTGGACCCCATGTTCGACACCGTGGCGCAGATCTACCGCCGCAACGCGCTCGCCCTGGTGCTCACCGGCATGGGCAGCGACGGCGCCCGCGGCGCGGGCACCATCGCCGATGCCGGTGGCAGCGTCATCGTGCAGGACGAGGAAACGAGCGTGGTGTGGGGCATGCCCGGCGCCACCGCCAGCGCGGGGAACGCCAGCGAGGTGCTCCCCCTCCAGGCCATCGGGCCGAAGGTCATCGCCATGCTTGCGAGGAGGCGCGGATGATCCGCCCCGCGGACTACGACTTCTTCGCCCGTTTCCTGAGAGAAAGATCAGGACTCATCCTCACCGACGACAAGCACTATTTGCTCGAAAGCCGCCTCATCCCGCTCCTCAACCGCTACGCCGTGCCCGACTTCGCGCGGCTGGCGGAGATACTGAAGAGCAACGAGGCCCCCATCATCGCCGAGGCGGTGGTGGAGGCGATGACCACGAACGAAT
>JAYSCE010000001.1:24081-27622 GCA_041915035.1 Xanthobacter sp. | reverse complement strand
CTGTTCTTCCGGGACAAGGTGCCGTTCGAGGACATGGCGCGCTCGCTGCTGCCGGCGCTGTGCGGGTCGCGGCTGAAGACCCACACGCTGCGCATCTGGTGCGCTGCTGCCTCCACGGGACAGGAGCCCTATTCCATCGCCATGATGCTGGCGGAACGCCCGGAGCTGACCGGCGGCCGGCGGGTGCAGATCCTCGGCACGGACATCTCCAGCGAGGTGCTGGAGCGGGCCCGCGCCGGCCGCTACAACCAGTTCGAGGTGCAGCGCGGCCTCTCGGTGCAGCAACTGCTCAAGTATTTCGTGAAGTCGGGCGACTGGTGGGAGGTCGTGCCGCAGCTGAAATCCGTGGTCGAGTATCGCAAGTTCAACCTGCTCGACCCGTTCACCGGGCTCGGTACGTTCGATCTCATCATGTGCCGGAACGTGCTGATCTATTTCGACGTGCCCACCAAGGCCGACATCCTGTTGCGCATGTCGCGCCAGCTCGCGCCGGATGGCTTCCTCCAGCTCGGCGGGGCGGAGACGGCGATCGGCATCTGCGATGCCTTCCGCCCGCTGCCCGATCATCGCGGCACCTACGTCCACGCGCGCGCGCCGTCGACCATCGTCGCCGCGCGGCGGTAGCAGGGACCAGCCCCCGCGCCCGGAGCTTGCGCCTGGCCGCGGCGGATCAGTCCGGATCGGAAGCAAATCCGGAGCAAGACGGGCCGAAAAATCCAGAGCCGGCGCCGCGGATCACGCATCCGCCGCCGGCTTTGGCGTTCCGGACGGGAATGATTGCGGGGTCATTCCGATCTGGCAATCAATTCGCTTCCAAACCCGTTCCTCTTCAGATTGCCCGTTCTCCGCCATCGTCATAGGGGTTTTGCGTCGCCAAGCGCGGAGATAAAGCGTTAAGACATCGATGCCGGCGACACGAACCTTCTAGGACATGATGGAGGGAATCATGTACGTCGTCGTTGATGAGCGGGCATCTGTTGCCGAAAGCTACGTTTCTGCCTTCTCGCGGGAGGGTTTTTCTTCGCAGGGCTTCACCGGCAGCGAATTCCGGGACTGGATCGAGACCACGTCCGACCAGGACCTCGGCGCGGTGGAAAGCTTCCTGATCGGTGAATCCGACGCGCGGATCACCTATCCCGACCTCATCCGCACGCACAGCCAGGCCCCCATCATCGCGCTGGAGGACGTCAAGTCCCTGACCCAGACGCTGGAACTCTTCACCGCCGGCATCGACGACGTGGTGCGCAAGCCCGTCCATGTGCGCGAGATCGTGGCGCGCGCCGATGCGGTGTGGCGGCGGGTGCGCTCGGGCGACATCCAGATGCCGGCCGACGACCGCCTGCGCGTGTTCTTCGACGGGCGCGATCCTGAGGTGGACGGCGAGCCGCTGGCCCTGCCGCGCCGCGAGCGGCACATCCTCGAATATCTGGTGAAGAACTCGAAGCGCCGGGTCACCAAGACCCAGATCTTCAACACCATCTACGGCATCTTCAACGAGGACGTGGACGAGAGCGTGGTCGAGGGCCACATGAGCAAGCTGCGCAAGAAGCTGCGCCTGAAGCTCGGCCACGATGTGATCGATGCCCGCCGCTATCTCGGCTACCAGTACGTGGGCTGAATTCGGAAGAATGACTTGGGCGCAAGCCACGGAAAAGCTTCGTCGTCGATAATTTATTGAAGGTCGCCTGAAATGGCGGGCTGGATGCAAGCAAAGGGGAGCGGAGACACCATGCGCCTCACAGTCAAGACGACGTTGATCGGCCTCTATCTTGTCCTGGTCGCTCTGGCGCTGGGCCAGAGCCTCCTCGCCCTCGACAAGCTCGCGGGGCTTAATCAAAACGCGGATGAAATCGCCACCAACTGGCTCCCAAGCGTCCGTGCCCTCGGTGAGGTCAAGTATGACATGACGCGCGCCCGCGTAAACGCCATGCGCACGCTGCTCATCAAAGATCCGAAAGAGGCGGCGCTCCTGGCCCAGCGTGCGGACAAGCTGGTTGCAGAAGCCCGCAGCACCATGGCTAAGTACGAAAAGTATATCTCCTCGCCGGAAGAACGGGCGATCTTCAACGAGACCTCCGCGCGCTGGGATGAATATGTTGCGGTGCAGACCGATCTCATCGCCAAGCACCGGGCCGGCGAAGACGAGGCGGCCATCCAGCTCGCCAACAAGAGCATCGTGGCGTTCGATGCGGTGTTGGTCCCGCTCATGAAGGCCGTCGACATCAACAATGAAGGCGCCGCGAACGAGGTCAAGCACTCGGCCGAGGAATATGCGCGGGCTCGGTCTTTGCTCATGTCGATGCTTGCCGTTCAGGGACTGCTCGGCCTCGGCGCCGTCGCCTTCATCGTCATCGGCATCACCCGCCCGCTCAATCGTGTCACCGCCGCCATGGGCAAGATCGCCGGCGGCGCCCTCGATACCGACGTGCCGAACCGGGAGACGAAGAACGAGATCGGCGACATCGCCCGCACCCTTGAGGTGTTCCGCGACGGTCTTGCCGAGAACGAGCGCCTGCGCGTCGAGCAGAAGCGCAAGGAAGAGGAGATGGCGCAGCAGCTCGTCGCCGAGCGCACCTCCATCGCCAACTCCTTCCAGAGCCGGATGGGCGCCCTTGCCGAGCGTTTCTCCGGCTCGTCAGGCGAGGTGGCCGATGCCGCCCGCAACCTCTCCGCCACGGCGGAGGAGACCTCCCGCCAGGCCCAGTCGGTGACGCTCGCCGCCGAGGGTGCTTCCGACAACGTGCAGACGGTCGCGGCCTCGGCCGAGGAGCTGTCCGCCTCCATCCGCGAGATGAGCGACCAGGTGTCCAACTCCGCGGTCATCGCCCGCTCGGCGGCCGAGGAGGCCGAGCGCACCAACGAGAACATCCGCCAGCTCTCCGAGGCGGCCCAGTCCATCGGGCAGGTGCTGAACCTCATCAAGGAGATCGCCGAGCAGACCAACCTCCTTGCCCTCAACGCCACCATCGAGGCAGCGCGGGCGGGGGACGCGGGCCGCGGCTTCGCGGTGGTCGCCTCCGAGGTGAAGGAACTCGCCGCCCAGACGGCGAAGGCTACCGACGAGATCTCCATGAAGATCGGCGAGATCCAGCACGCGACCTCCGCCACGGTGACCTCGATCCAGAGCATCGTGACGACCATCAACAACGTGCGTGACCTCACCGCCATCATCGCCGGCGCGGTGGAGGAGCAGCGGGCCGCCACCAGCGAGATCGCTGCCAACACCCACCGCGCGGCCCAGGGCGCCACTCAGGTGACGAACAACATGTCGGGCGTCGGCCAGGCCGCCGGCATGACCGGCTCCGCCGCGACCCAGCTCATGAGCCTGTCCTCGGCGCTGTCCGAGCAGTCGCAGGATCTCCAGCGGGAAGTGACGAGCTTCGTCTCCACCCTGCGGGCCGCCTGATCCGCACTGCACCAAAGTGAAAGGGCCGGTGTCGCGAGACACCGGCCCGTTTGGTGTGCGGGCCAAATAAGAGTGAGTAAGCCGGGTGCGTCGGGCGTGTTGGCGAAGCGGTGGGCCGGGGGCGGGACGAAGGCT
>JAYSCE010000001.1:0-24071 GCA_041915035.1 Xanthobacter sp. | reverse complement strand
GGCGGGGCCGGCTGTTTGGATGTAACGCCCGGGTTTTGCGACTCGTTCGGTCCCCCCGGGGGGGCCCCCGTGACCCCCATGCCACAAATTTAATGGGGCCGGTGTCGCGAGACACCGGCCCTTTTCGTTTGCGGCACAAATCAGAGTGAGAAAGCAGGGTCAGTCGAGCTTGATGCCGAAGCGGTCGGCCTGGCGCTGCACGAAGGCTTCCATGCGGCCGCGCCCCTGCTCGGTCAGCACCACCAGGATGCGCCGCCTGTCGCGGCCGTCGGGCACGCGCTTCACGAGGCCCGCCTCCTCCAGATCATCGATGCGGCGCAGCGCCGTGGTGGTGGGCGCGCCGGAGGCGATGCACAGGCTGGTGACGGAGATGGGCCGCGCGCTCGCCTCGGCCACCGCAAGGTCGAGCATCATCTCCCACGCCGGATCGGAAAACAGGCCGGTCTGGAAGATGGCGTCGCGGTCGGCACGGGCGGCGACGAGGGCCTTCATGTAATTGGGTCGGGCAATGGTGCCGGGGGGATCGTCCTCCCCGTTCGCGCTCAGGGTCTCGTCCTCGACGATGGCCAGTGCGCGGTGGATGGCGTGGGCCACCTCTTCGGCGGCGAGCGGCTTCTGCAGGAAGTCCACCGCTTGAAGCCGCAGCGCGCCCACGGCGCGATCGAGGGAGGCATGGCCGGTGATGACGATGGCGGCCATGGGATGCTTGCGCCGCCGGACCGAGAGCTTCTGCAACAGCTCGATGCCGTCGATGCGCGGCATCTGCAGGTCGGTCACGATCACTTTCAGGGGATCGTTGCGCTGCACGAGGTCCAGCGCCTCCACCGCCGTGGTCGCAGTGAGCGAGGCGATGCCGAGCATGGAAAGGCCGTCGTGCAACTCCTCAAGCACGTCGGGGTCGTCATCGACCAGAAGCACCTGCGGCTCGACTGTCACCGCCATGCCCGGTGCATCCTTGGAGCTGTCATTGCGCATTCTTGGTTACGGCGTCCTTGGTCACGGCTTCTTTTGGCACAACGTCCGGTTTCGTCCATTCCTTGAACATCGCGAGAAGTTGGGCAAGGCCGAGTTTACGCGAAATCAGAAAACCTTGGACCAGATCGACGCCCATCGCCTTGACGCGGGACAAATCGTCTCCGGTTTCAATGCCCTCGGCTACCACTTTCAGGCCCAGCCGTTGGCCGAGCTGGATGAGCGCCTCGAGAATGCTGCGGGATTTTTCCGTGTTTCGCGACTGGATGATGAGGGCGCGATCGACCTTCAGCTCGGTGATGGGCAGCCGGGCCAGCTGGAGCAGCCCGCTCTGGCGCTGGCCCACATCGTCGAGGGCCACGCCGAAGCCGGCCATGCGCGCCTGCGCGAGCGCCATCAGAGCATCACTGGAGGAATCATAGATCGCATCCTCGGTCAGTTCCAGGATGACGTCCGCCGGAGACAGGCCGGCCCCCGTGACGGTGCGGGCGAGGAGGGCAGGGGCCTGGGGCTCGGTCAGAAGCTCCAGGGGTATGTTGATGCTCACCGGTCCGCGAAGGCCGGCCGCGCCCCACGCGGCCGCGCCCCGCGCCGCGCTTTCGACCACCTTGAGGGTGAGCTGCCGCAGCAGCCCCGGCACCGTGCCGACGGCCTCGATGACCACCGGCGGGGCGATGCGGCCGAGGCCCGGCCACACGTCGCCTAGCAGCGCCTCTGCGCCGGCGAAGGTGTGGCCATCGGGGCGGCACTTGGGCTGGAACATCACCGGCACGGTCCCCGCCGCGATGGCGGCCTCGACCGCGGCGATCACGCTTGGCCCCGAGGGGGCGCCGATGGAGGCCCCACGGCCGCCGGCCGCGGTCGCGTCGGATCCGATGAGGGTCAGAAGCTCCTCGGGATCGAACGGCTTGTGCAGGGTGCCGAGAATGCGGATGTTGCTCAACCGCCCCGCCTCGGCGGCGGCCTCGATCACATCCGCGTCACTTCCGCTGATGAGCACCACCTGGGGACTCAGCGCGCAGCGGCAGAGGTTGCGCAGGACGTCCACCCCGTCCGCTCCCGGCATGTTCAGGTCGAGCAGGAGAATGTCGGTCTGGCAGAGAAGCCGCGGTGTCAATGCTTCGGCGTTGGAGGTATGATCGACTTGGTGACCCGAGAATCTAAGGTATTCTGCTAGGTCCTCTCGAAACGCCTGGTCATCGTCAAGAATAAGGATGCGCCGAAGCTTGCTGCGCCCCGAGGTCGGATTGGCCGGTGCGCCAGCCTGCGGCATTGATTACACCTCACTCTGACAGGTGTCAGTCTCGAAAGAGCGGCGAATTGCCAATCTATTGGGTCATATTTCACCCAGGTTGTCATCTTTCAAGCCGGCAACTGATCCGGATTTCACTTCAAATTGGAATGAGTTCGCCTTGACGAAGAGGAAGCGCGGGCGTGGAGTGCGGCGCAGCATAAGAATTCCACCCTTTGGTACCGTCCGAATGGATCGACGACAGATGAACCACGTCCTCATCGTCGATGACGAGCCCGAATACCTCGACGAGCTGGTCGAGGCGCTGGCGTTCCGCGGGCTGTCCACCTGCTCGGTCGCGCGCGGTGCCGAGGCCCTCGAAGTGCTCGCCCGCGATTGCGACGTCCGCGTGGTCCTTACCGACATGCGGATGCCGGACATGGACGGCGTTGCGCTGGTGGAGGCGGCCAAGGGACGCTTTCCCAGCCGCAATCTCCACTTCCTGATGATGACCGGCCACGCCGCCGAGGCCGACTTGGAGCGCGCGCGCCAGAAGGGTGTGCTGCGCTGCTTCCCGAAGCCGCTGGCCTTCGACGCCCTGTGCGAGGCGCTGGTCGAGCTTGGAGGTGCCGCCGATGCCCGCGCCTGATCTCCTTTCAAGAGCGAGAGGCCAGGGCTTCAACCGCGTCACGCTGATGCTCGCGGGGCTGGTCTTCCTCGTCGGCGTGATTCCGCTGGTGGCTGCGCTGGTACTGTTCCAGCTCCACAGCCAGGCGGAAGTGGAGAAGGCGGAGGTCTCCGCCCACCGCATGGCGACCCTGCTCATGCGCAGCTTCGAGCAGGCGGTCGAACCCATCGACGCCCTGCTGCAGAATTTCGCCAGCAACCACGACAGCACGGCCGCGCCCGACCAGATTTACGAGCAGCTCAAGGATTTCAACGTCCCGGCCTCGGTGGTCCAGCTTGCCGTCACCGACAAGAACGGCGTCATGGTGGCAACCAGCCTCGCGCCGCCGGGACCGGAGAAGGTGGATCTCTCCGATCGCGAGCACATCCGGGTGCACATGGGCAAGGACCCGGCGAAGGCGCAGCTCTTCATCAGCAAGCCCGTGCTCGGCCGGGTTTCCAAGAAATACACCATCCAGCTGACCCGCCCGCTCGCCGACGCCCAGGGCGCGTTCGCCGGCGTGGTGGTCGCTTCCTACGCCATCAGCGACTTCATCGATTTCTACAAGCAGCTCCGTATCGAGGACGGCGAGTTGATCGCGCTGATGGGCACCGACGGCATCGCCCGCGCCCGCGCTACCAACAAGACCAGCTTCGGCGACGACGTGTCCAAGTCCCCCGCCTTCCTGGCCGCCATACAGAAGGGGGGCGATGTCTACAGCCAGGCGAGCACCTTGGACGGCGTGGAGCGGGTGGGCTACACCGTGCGCTCGGGCAAGTACCCTATCCTCGTTTCCGTCGCCTATTCCACGGACTTCGTGCGCGGCCAGACGGCGGACTTCAAGGCCGCCATCTGGAGCACGGCGGCCGCCCTCTCCGTCGCGTTGCTGGTGGTGGCGGCGGTCGGCGGGAGCTACCTCAACCTGCAGAAGAGGCTGGAGGCGCAGGAGGTTCAGGCGCTCGCCCGCCAGCGCGAGGCCAACGTGCTCGACGCCATCAGTCGGGTGCCCGGCGTCTCGGTCATGCACGTCACGCCGGAGGGCGCCAGCGAGATCGGCTCGCCGCCGGACGGCGCGCTCGGACGCCTCCTGCAATCCTATCTGGGCAGCGCCCGCTTCCGCAATCTCGTCGCCGATCTCAGCGCGCCCCGCCACATCAACGAGCACCTCTCGGACGGCGAGACCGACGTCGAGGCGGAGATCGTCGTGGCGCCCCTCCAGGGCATGGACAGGGGCGGCTCCGGCGGGCAGGAGGTGGTCGTCGTCGCCGTCGACCAGACCCAGCGGCGCATGGAGGAAAACAAGCTCTACCAGATGTCCAAGCTCGCCTCTTTGGGCGAGGTGGCGACGGGGCTCGCCCACGAGATCAACCAGCCGCTCGGCGTCATCCGCCTTGCCGCCTCCAACGCCCTCACCGGCATGAAGATGGGGCTGCCGCCGGAGCATCTCGTCTCCAAGCTCGACCGGATCGTGCAGCAGACCGTGCGCATGAGCCGGATCATCGACCACATGCGCATCTTCGGCCGCAAGAGCGACGAGCACCTCCAGCCCTCCGCCCCGCTCGATGCGGTGGAGGGGGCGTTGCAGGTGGTGGGCGCGCATCTGCGCCTCGACAACATCGATGTCCGGAGCGCCCAGGGGCCGGACATCCCCCAGGTACTGTGCCGGCAGGACCAGCTGGAGCAGGTCATCATCAACCTGATTCAGAACGCCCGCGACGCCATCGTGGAGCGCCGCGCCAGCACCGGTGAGGACTTCCCCGGCATGATACGCCTCTGTGTCGGCTGCGAGACCGGCAAAGCCGGGCGCATGCTGCGCATCCGCGTGGAGGACAATGGCGGCGGCATCCCGGACGACGTGCGGGAACGCATCTTCCAGCCCTTCTTCACCACCAAACCACCCGGCAAGGGCACGGGGCTCGGCCTCTCGGTGAGCTTTGGCATCATCCGGGACCACGGCGGCACGCTCTCCGTCGAGAACGGGGACGGCGGCGCGGTCTTCACCATCGAATTGCCGGCGCTCGAGGAGGGGCAGGCGGCACAGGCCGTCTGAGCCGGCCCGTGACATCCCCCTGAAGCGCCTTTCGCGCCGCCGCAAAGGCGAATGAGCGGCCGTGTATTGCATGCCGCAGAAAGCGTTGTGCGCCGGTTCGGCTGGCCCGGCGCGGCTTCGCCGCGCGCTGCGCCGCACCATCGAAACCGGCATTATTAATCAGTATCACCTCTTTTATTGGATTTTGCCGATCATCGAAGCGGCAGGAATCTGCGCGATTTCCCAGCATTCAGCCCATATCGACGGCATTATGCAGAAATCTGACGTGCCGCATTGACGGCCGAATTAATCAGTGTACTCCTATTAATGGAGTCCGCCGCAGGCGGGCGTCGCTGGAGCAAACGCTGGAGCACGCGCCGTCGGATCGCGCTGCGATCGGGCTTGTCGTCTCCAGGGGAAGAAGGGAGACAGGAATGGCTCAGGAGCCCCTCGCCACCAAGGGCAACTACCTTCACATCTACGACTTCACCATCAATCCTGGCGTGGAGGAGGAGTTCATCCGCGAGTTCGAGGATTTCGACTATTCGGATGGAAACCCCATGCACAAGTCGTGGGCGCAGGTGAAGGATGGCGTTCTGCTGCGCGATGAAGAAAATCCGCTGCGTTTTTACTTGATCGCGGAGTGGAAGGACATCGAGGAGCACGCCAAGATCCGCAAGATCCTGGCCGAGGAAATCAAGCCCTCCTTCATTCGCCACATCGTCGGCGGTAAGTTCGTGCCGCGCTACGCCAAGGTGGTGTCCTCCACGCCCGACGAGATCCTCGCCAAGGCCGCCGGCTGAGGCCTTCGGGCGGCTGTGTGCCGCCCGATCTCCGGCGATCGCTCCGCGCCGTCGCCGTTCCTTGCGTGTGAAGAAAAAACAAAACCTCCAGAGTGCGCAAATGGAACTCTACGGTTTCTTCCGGTCGTCCGCGTCCTACAGGGTGCGCATCGCGCTCGCCTTCAAGGGGCTCGCCGCGACGCCGCGCCCGATCAGCCTGCCGAAGATGGAGCACAGGGCCGACGCCTTCGTGCGCCTCAATCCGCAGGGGCTGGTGCCGGCCCTGGTGGACGGCAGCCTGGTGCTGACCCAGTCGCTCGCCATCATGGAATATCTGGAGGAGACGCAGCCCGAGCCCGCTCTGCTGCCGAGGGACCCCATCGAGCGGGCCTATGTGCGCGCCTTCAGCCAGGCCATCTGCTGCGACATCCATCCGCTGAACAACGTGCGGGTGCTCAAGCATCTCGATCGGCTCGGCCATGACGAGGCCGCGCGCAACGCCTGGTACGCCCACTGGATCGCCGAAGGCTTCCGCGGCCTCGAGGCGATGCTGGCGGACCGCGGCCTCAGCGGCCGGTTCGTGCTGGGCGATGCGCCCGGCATGGCGGACATCTGCCTCGTGCCGCAGGTGTTCAACGCCCAGCGCTTCAATTGCGACGTGACGCCCTATCCGCTGGTGATGGGCATCTACGAGAACTGCATGGCCCTCGATTGCTTCGAGGCCACGCACCCCAAATATCAGGCGGACGCCGCCTAAATTAGAATAGTTCTTTTTCAAGTTATAAAGTTATACGCCACTGACGTCCCCCTGCCCCGGGAGTAGAGGCATGAAAGCCCTATTGTCGTTCGCGCGCTCCATCGACGCGCTCAATGTTTTCGTCGGCCGGGTGGCCTGCTGGGCCATTTTCCTGGCCATCCTCGTTTCGGCCGCCAATGCGGTGGTCCGCAAGATGTTCGGCGTGTCGTCCAACGCCTGGCTTGAACTGCAATGGTATCTGTTCGGCGCGGTCTTCATGCTCTGCGCGCCGTGGACGCTCCAGCTCAATGAGCACATCCGCATCGACATCGTGGCCTCGCGCCTCAGCCGGCGCGTGACCAACATCATCGAGGTCGCCTGCATCGTCCTGTTCCTGATGGTTTTCTCGACGCTGATGGTGTGGCTCTCGGTGCCGTTCGTGTTCGACTCGCTGAAGTCGGGCGAGACCTCCACCAATGCCGGCGGGCTCATCCTGTGGCCGGCCAAGGCGCTGATCCTCGTCGGCTTTGCGCTGCTGCTGCTGCAGGGCGTGAGCGAACTCATCAAGCGCATCGCCATCATGCGCGGCGACCTCGCCGAGGCGGCGGGCGCCGACCTGCACGAGGCGGAGGCGGAGCGCATCCTTCATGAACTTGCGAAGGTGGACCCCCGCATCTCGGAAGGCGGCATGCGGCCATGACCATGGCAACGACATCCACCTGCACCTTCGCCCGCCGCGCCTGAGGCCGCTCCGATGATCGAGTTCATTGCCCACAACCTTGCCCCCATCATGTTCGCGACCCTCGTCGTGTTCATGCTGCTGGGCTATCCCGTCGCCTTCGCGCTGGCCGCCAACGGGCTGCTGTTCTTCTTCATCGCCGTGGAGCTTTCGCCCTACGCGCCGGACGCGATTACGTTGTCCTGGCCGCTCCTCCAGGCGCTGCCGGAGCGCGTGTTCGGCACCATGGCCAACGAGGTGCTGCTCGCCATCCCCTTCTTCACCTTCATGGGGCTGGTGCTGGAGCGCTCCGGCATGGCGGAAGACCTGCTCGACACCATCGGCCAGTTGTTCGGCACCGTGCGCGGGGGCCTCGCCTATGCGGTGATCTTCGTCGGTGCGCTGCTGGCTGCGACGACGGGCGTGGTGGCCGCCTCGGTCATCTCCATGGGCCTGATCTCGCTGCCCATCATGCTGCGCTACGGCTACGACCGGCGCCTCGCCGCCGGCGTCATCGCCGCCTCCGGCACGCTGGCGCAGATCATCCCGCCCTCCCTCGTGCTGATCGTGATGGCGGACCAGCTCGGCCGCTCGGTGGGCGACATGTATGAGGGCGCCTTCCTGCCCGGCCTCATCCTCTCCGGCCTCTACGCGCTGTTCGTGTTCGTGGTGACGATCGTGTCGCCGAAGTCCGCCCCCGGCCTGCCGCGCGAGGCGCTCACCTGCTGCGAGCCGTCCGGCGCGCGCGGCGTGTGGCAGCTCGGCGTGCTGGTCGCTTATTCCGCCGCCGTCGCCACGGTGGTGATGCGCGATACCGGCATCAAGGCCGGCGCGGACTATGCGATCCTCGCGATCTGCATGGCGGTGGTGGTGGCCCTCGTCTGCGCCCTTTTGAACCGCTTCCTCGGTGCGCGGCGGCTCGTCCTCTCCGCCGTGCTCACGGCGGCGTTTGGCGCGGCCTATGTGCTGCTCCGCGAGAGCGGGCATCCGACGGTCGGGCTCGTCGCGGACATCATCGCCGCGGGCGCGCTCTATGCCTTCATCGCCGGCGGCGTCGAGCGCTTCACCGGCCTGCCTTTGGTCTCGCGCATGGCCGAGCGCGTCACCTTCGTGATGGTGCCGCCGCTGCTGCTCATCTTCCTCGTGCTCGGCACCATCTTCCTCGGCGTCGCAACGCCCACGGAGGGCGGCGCCATGGGTGCGCTGGGCGCCATGGTGCTCGCCGCGCTCAAGCGCCGGCTGGAGAAGAACCCCGCGCGCTTCTCCCTCTCCATCCTCACCCAGGCGACGCAGACGACGGCCAAGCTCTCCGCCTTCGCCATCTTCATCGTGGTCGGCGCGCGGGTGTTCTCGCTCACCTTCTACGGCATCAACGGGCACCTGTGGGTGGAGCACCTGCTCACCAGCCTGCCGGGCGGGCAGATGGGCTTCCTTTTGTTCATCAACGTCCTGATCTTCTTCCTCGCCTTCTTCCTCGATTTCTTCGAGCTCGCCTTCATCGTCGTGCCGCTGCTGGCGCCGGCGGCGGACAAGCTCGGCATCGACCTCATCTGGCTAGGCGTGATGCTGGGGGTGAACATGCAGACCTCCTTCATGCACCCGCCGTTCGGCTTCGCGCTTTTCTACCTGCGCTCGGTGGCGCCGAAGACCGCCTATCTCGACCGGCTCACCGGCAAGCGCATGGAGCCGGTGACGTCCGCGCAGATCTATTGGGGCGCCATCCCCTTCGTGGTGATCCAGCTGGTGATGGTGTGCATCATCGCCGCCTTCCCCGGCCTCGTGATGCACTACAAATCCTCGGCCCCCGCCTCCGATCCCGCCGCCGCCCAGCGCCAGCTCGACAGCCTCGATGCCCCCGCGAGCGGCCTCGGCCTGCCCGCCATGCCCGGTCTCGATGATCTGCCGAAGCCCGGCGCCGGGCTCTGACCCCCGTTTGCCGACAGACGCCGACCAGTCAAAAACAAGGGGAATGACAATGAAGAGACGGACTTTCCTGACGAACATCGCCGCCGGTTCCGCCGCCACCCTCGTGGCCGCGCCGGCCATCGCCCAGAGCCAGCCGACGGTGAAGTGGCGCATGGCGACCAGCTGGCCCAAGAGCCTCGACACCATCTACGGCTCGGCGGTTGCCATGTGCCAGCGCATCGGCGAGCTGACCGAGGGCAAGTTCGAGGTGATGCCGTTCGCCGGCGGCGAGATCGTCGGCGCGACGCAGGTGTTCGACGCCACCAAGAACAAGACGGTGGAGTGCTCCCACACCCTCACCTCCTTCTTCACCGGCAAGAACCCGGCCTATGCCTTCGACGGCGGCATCGCCTTCGGCACCAATGCCCGCCAGCAGAACGCGTGGTATTATTACGGTGGCGGCAAGGCGCTGATCCAGGAGCTGTTCGGCAAGGAGAACATGGTCTCCTTCCCCTGTGGCAATACCGGCGTGCAGATGGGCGGCTGGTATCGCAAGGAGATCAAGGGCCTTGAGGACCTGCAGGGCCTCAAGATGCGCATCGCCGGCCTCGGCGGGCGCATCCTGAGCAAGCTCGGCGTGGTGCCGCAGCAGATCGCGCCCGGCGACATCTATCCCTCGCTGGAGCGCGGCACCATCGACGCGGCCGAGTGGATCGGCCCCTATGACGACGAGAAGCTCGGCTTCAACAAGGTGGCCAAGTATTACTACACGCCGGGTTGGTGGGAGGGCAGCGCCCAGATCACCACGCTGACCAACAAGGAAGCGTGGGACGCGCTGCCGCCCGCTTTCAAGGCCGCTTTCGAGACCGCCGCCACCGAGCAGAATCTGATGATGCTCGCGAACTACGACACCAAGAACCCCGAGGCGCTGCGTCGCCTTCTGGCCGCCGGCGTCGAGCTGCGCGCCTTCCCGCAGCCGGTGATGGAGGCCGTCTACAAGGCGACGCTGGAGACCTTCGCGGAACTCGCGGCCTCGAACCCGGATTTCAAGAAGATCTACGAGCCGTGGAAGACCTTCCTGAACGAATCCAATTCCTGGATGCGGGTTGCGGACTATCGTCTCGACAGCTTCCGCTTCTCTGCCCCCAAATGGCCGTGAGCGGACCCGCCGCGCTATGAACAAAGCGGGGCGGCGGCCTCTGCCGCCCTGCCAGTGCCAAGAGAGAGGGACGCCATGTCCGTGGACCATGAGACCCATCCCGCCGTCAGCGGCGAAGGCATCGGCGCCCGTGTCCGCCGCAAGGAGGATGCGCGCCACCTGATGGGCCGCGGCCGCTTCGCCGGCGACATCCGCATGCCCGGCATGAGCGACGTCGCCTTCCTGCGCAGCCCGGTGGCCCACGCGCGCATCCTTTCGGTGACCAAGCCCCAGGGGCATGAGGGCGCGGTGTTCACCTCGGCGGATTGCGCGGGCGTCGCCGACATCATCACCCGCTCCACCATCCCCGGCTACAAGCTCTCCGCTCATCCGCCGCTGGCGCGGGAGAAGGTGCGCTTCGTCGGCGACATCGTCGCCATGGCCTATGCCCCCACACGCGCCGAGGCGGAGGACCTCTGCGAGGCGACCCTCTTCGACTATGAGGAACTGCCCGCCATCGTCGATTGCGACAGCGGCCGCGCGCCCGGCGCCGCGCTTCTGCACGAGGCGTGGGGCGACAATCTCTTCCTTGAAACCAGCTTCGATTCCGGCGGCATCGAGGAGGTCGCCCGAACCGCAGCCGTGAAGGTGGAGAAGCGCTTCCGCACCGGCCGCCAGTGCATGCACCCCATGGAGGGCAAGGGGCTGGTGGCGTGGTGGGATTTCCAGAGCGACACCTTGGTGGTGAACACTTCCACCCAGGTGCCGCACATGATCCGCGCCGGCCTCGCCGAAACCTTGGGCCTGCCCGAAGCGCAGATCCGAATCGCCCCGCCCGACGTGGGCGGCGGCTTCGGCTACAAGTGCCTGCTTCAGCCAGAGGAAGTGCTGGTGGCGTGGCTTGCGATGACGCTGAAGCGCCCCTTCCGCTGGATCGAGGACCGGCGCGAGCATCTCACCGCCGGCGCCAATGCCCGTGAACATGAATATGTCATCACCGCCTATGCGGACGAACGCGGCAAGCTGCTGGCACTCGATGCGGAAGTGGCGGTGAACGTGGGCGCCTATTCTGTCTGGCCCTTCACCGCGTGCCTCGAGGCGGCGCAGGCGGGCGGCAATCTGCCTGGGCCGTACATCTGGCCGCACTATCGCTGCAAGACCTATTCGGTGGCCACCAACAAGCCGCCCTTCGCGCCCTATCGCGGCGTGGCGCGGCCGGGCGTGTGCTTCGCCATGGAGCTGACCATCGATGCGGTGGCCGCCGCCGTGGGCCGCGAGGCGGTGGATGTGCGGGCGGAGAACCTCGTGCCCGCCTCGGCCATGCCGTACCTCAACATCACCAAGAAATTCTACGACAGCGGCGACTATCCCGCCTCGCTCGCCACCGCCCGCGAGATGATCGGCTTCGAGGCCATCCGCGCCCGGCAGAAGATGGGAGAACAGGACGGCCGGGTCATCGGCGTCGGCTTCTCCACCTATACCGAGCAGTCCGCCCACGGCACCAAGGTGTTCGCCTCCTGGGGGACGCCGCTGGTGCCGGGCTATGAACAGGCCACCATCCGCCTCAATCCGGACGGCAGCGCCGATGTGAAGGCCGGCATCCACACCATCGGCCAGGGGCTGGAGACGACGCTGGCGCAGGTGGCGAGCGAGATCCTCACGCTTCCCATCGCGCAGATCCGCGTGACGCTGGGCGATACCGCCACGACGCCCTTCTCCACCGGCGCCTATGCCTCGCGGGGCATCGTCATGGCCGGCGGCGCCGTCTCCAAGGCGGCGCAGAAGCTGGCGGAGAAGGTGAAGGCGCTCGCCGCCCACCTCATGCAATGTTCCGCCGAGCAGGTGCGCTTCGAGGGCGGCGCCATCCATGGGCCGACCGGTTCCGTGACGTTCGCCGAGATCGGCCGCGCCTGGTATCGCACGCCCGAGGTGCTGCCGGACGGCGTGGACACAGGCGGCCTTGAAGTGACCGAGGGTTACAAGCCGGACGTGGACACGGGCCTCTTCTCTTACGCCACCCACGCCGCCCTCGTGGCCGTGGATGTGAAGACCGGTGCCACCGAAATCCTCGACTATGTGGTGGTGGAGGATTGCGGACGCATGGTGAACCCCATGATCGTTGAAGGGCAGGCCTATGGCGGCGTCGCCCAGGGCATCGGCACGGCTTTGTTCGAGGAAAGCACCTACGATTCCGAAGGCCAGCCGCTCGCCTCCACGCTGGTGGACTATCTGCTGCCGGGACCGACCGAGCTGCCCAAGGTGCGCATCGCCCACACCGAGACGCTCTCGCCCTTTTCCGCCCATGGCATCAAGGGCGTGGGGGAGGGCGGCGCCATCGCCCCGGCGGGCGCCATCGTGAATGCCATCAACGATGCGCTGAAGGATCTCGGCGCCACCCTGTGCGAGATTCCCGCGACGCCGGAGCGCGTGCTCGCGGCCCTCGCAGAGGCGCGGCGCACGAGCAACGGACGGAGCGCCGCATGAAGCCCGCCGCCTTCGACCTCACCCTCGCGACCTCTCTCGATCAGGCGCTCTCCGCGCTGGCGGGGGAGGGGGCAAAGCCCGTGTCCGGCGGCTGCTCGCTGGGGCCGATGCTGAACCTGCGCCTCGCCCGGCCGGCCGCCCTGGTGGACCTGCGCCGCGTCGACGAACTGCGCACGCTGGAAGGCAGCGCGACCCATCTGGACATCGGCGCGGGCTGGACCCATGCGGAGATCGAGGACGGCGTGGTACCGGACGTGACCGGCGGGCTGATGCGCCGCGTCGCCCACGGCATCGCCTACCGCGCCGTGCGCAACCGCGGGACCATCGGCGGCAGCATCGCCCATGCGGACCCGGCCGCCGACTGGATCAGCACCATGACCGTGCTGGACGCGACGCTGCTCATCCGCGGGCGCAGCGGCGCGCGGGCCTGCGCCATGGCCGACTTCATGTTGGCGGCCTACACCACCACCCTCGCGGCAGACGAGATCATCACCGCCGTCCGCGTGCCGGTGCTCTCGGCCGGGGCGAAGACGGGCTATCACAAGGTGTGCCGCAAGACCGGCGAATTCGCCCAGGCCATCGGCGCCGTGGTGATGGATGCCGGGCGCGGCCTCGCCCGCCACCACGCGGGCGCGGTGGAAGCGCTGCCGCTGGTGCTGGCTGGCACGGGCGAACGCCTCAAGGCCGGCGATATCGCGGGGGCGCGCGCCGCCGCCAACGAAGAAATCGAGGCCGCGCTGGCGGGCCATCCGGAAGCGTTCCGCGCGCTCCATCAGGTGGCCGTGGACCGCGCCTTCAGCGATGCGGGGCTCGCATGAACGCCATCACCGTCACCGTCAACGGCCAGCGCCTCTCCCGTCAGGTGGAGCCGCGCACACACCTTGCCGATTTCCTGCGCGAGGAGCTGAACCTCACCGGCACGCACCTCGGTTGCGAGCAGGGGGTGTGCGGCGCCTGCACTGTGCTCATCGACGGCAAGCCGCAGCGCTCCTGCATCGCCTCCGCCGCCGCCTGCGACGGAGCGGACATCCGCACCATCGAGGGCTTCGATGGCGATGCGCTGATGGGCGAGCTGCGCGAGGCCTTCTCCGCCCACCACGCCCTCCAGTGCGGCTTCTGCACGCCGGGCATGCTCATCTCCTCGCGCGACATCGTGAGCCGCCTCGGCGAAAGCTCCGAGCGCACCGTGCGCGAGGAGCTGAGCGGCAATCTCTGCCGCTGCACAGGCTATGTGGGCATCGTGAATGCCGTGTGCGCCGTCTCCGCCGGCAAGGCTCCGGCGGCGCAGGCGGAAGTGGTCGGCATCGCGGCGGCAGCTGCGCCCACACCGGTGGCCGCGGCTGCTGCCGCCGTGAAGGCGGCGTCGGCGCCGGCGTCGGTTGGCGCCGGCGGCAGCGAGATCCGCCAGAGCCTCACCGTGGATGCCGCGCCGGACGTGGTGTGGCCGGCGCTGAAGGACATCCATCTCATCGCCCGCTGCTTGCCCGGCGCCGAGGTCACGGCCTTCGACGGGCAGAAGCTGGAGGGCCGCATGGTGGTTACCTTCGGCCCCATCAAGGCGGCCTTCGGCGGCGACGCGACGGTGGCCTTCGACGATGCCGCCCGCACCGGCCTCGTCAATGGCTCCGGCCGCGACACCGGGTCCGGCTCAAAAGCCCACGGTGAGATCGCCTTCGCCCTCAAGCCGGCCGGCACGGGCAGCACCATCGACCTCTCCCTGCGCTACCGCATCTCCGGCCCCCTCGCCCAGTTTTCACGGGGGGCACTGGTGCAGAATCTGGTTTCACACCTGACAGGGGTGTTCGCCTCCAATCTCGCCGCTGCCCTGAAGGGCGAGGTGCCGACCGCTCCGGCGGGGCTTTCGGCGCTGGGCATTTTCAAAGTGGTGCTGGCAACGTGGGGTGAACGGGTGAAAACTTGGCTGAAACGCCCCCCGAACTGATACCGAACGTTTGAATGCCAGGTGCCTTGTCGCCCGAAAATAGAAAGTATACTGATTAAATTCGCCGGAAACGGTGGGAGGACGCGATGGGTTTCAGGAAGGTGGCGGAACTCGACGCGCTGCGCGACGGCAGCGTCACCGGCGTGGAGGTGGACGGCGTTCCTATCGCCTTGTTCCGTATGGGGAATGAGGTCCACGCCACCCACGGCATCTGCACCCACGCGCTGGCCTTCCTGAAGAACGGCTACGTGGAGGACGGCACCATCGAATGCCCCCTCCATCAGGGCGTCTTCGACATCCGCACAGGCCGCGCTTTGTGCGCTCCCCTCACCCAGGACCTCGCCACCTATGCCGCCAAGGTGGAGGGCGGCGATGTGTTCGTCGACCTCGACACCGCCAGCACCGGCCGCGCCGATGAGGCGCCTGTCGATACGGACCAAGTTATTGAAACAACAGGACTAGATCAGCATCCTCTCGTGATCGCCGGAGCCGGCCAGGCAGCCGCCGCCGCCATCCGCGCGGCGCGCGCGGCCGGCTTTTCCGCCCCCATTCATCTCGTCGGCGCCGAGCCGCATCTGCCCTATGAGCGGCCTCCTTTGTCCAAGGAGGCGCTGGGCGAAACCTTCGATTCCGCATCCGCCTGTCGCCTTCCCCCCGCCGACGTGGCGGCGCTGAACGTGACCTTCCATCCGGGCCTGCGCGTGGCTGCGGTCGACGCAGCGGCGCAAGTTGCAACCCTTTCTGATGGAACGACAATCTCCTATGGCGCGCTCCTGATCGCCACCGGCGGAGCGGCACGCCGCCTCGGCGTTCCGGGCGATGACCTTCCCGGCGTGCATCACCTGCGCACGCTGGAGGATGCCCGTGCCATCGCCGCCTCCCTCTCCTCCGCGCGCTCGGTCGCGGTGATCGGCGGTGGCTTCATCGGGCTGGAGCTGGCATCCGCCGCCCGCGCGCGCGGTCTCAAGGTGGTGCTGCTGGAGCGCGAGGGCGAACTCATGTCCCGCCTGCTGCCGCCAGCCCTCGGCGCCGCATTCCGACGCCTGGCGCAGGCCCATGGCGTCGAGGTCCGGCGTGACGTGGCGGTTGAGACGATCGCCCCGCGCGACGGCGCTCTGGCGCTTGCAACGACGGCCGGCGAGATCGTTGCCGATACTGTTCTGGTGGGCGTTGGCCTTGTGCCGGAGACCGAGCTTGCAGCCCTTGCCGGCTGCGAAGTCGCGGGCGGCATCGCGGTTGATGCCTCCGGTCACACCTCGGTCGAGGGCATCTGGGCGGCGGGCGATTGCGCGCTCCATCACGCCCCGCAGAACGGCCGGCGTGGCCGGCTCGAAAGCTGGCAGAATGCCGAGGAACAGGGCGCCGCTGCCGGCCGCAGCATCGCCGGCGACGACACCGCCCGCACCGAGAAGGCGCCGTGGTTCTGGACCGATCAGTTCGGCCTCAACATCCAGATGCTGGGCGTGCCCGGCACCGGCGACGAGGTGGCCCTGAGCGGCACCGACGGCGCGCCCGGTGCCATCTATCGCACTCTCGCGGATGGGCGCGTCACCGCCGTGATCGCCTTTTCCGATGCCGCTGCCATCCGTGCCGCCCGCGCGGAGCTGGCCGCCAGCACCCCCTTCGACCTTGCTGCCCACGGCGCGCGTCTCCTCGCGCCGGGTGATTTTGAACCTACGCCGATCGATCCTGAGGAGGACGACATGAGCGCGAGCCCCGACGTCCAGTTCACAAAGAAATATGTGTGGCCCGATGAAGGCCTCTCCATCATCCCCGATTGGGTTTATACGGACGAAACCGTGTATCAGCGCGAGGTGGAGCGCATCTTCCACGGGCGCACCTGGAATTTCGTCGCGCTGGAATGCGAGATCGAAAATCCCGGCGACTTCATCCGCTCCAATGTCGGCCCCACCCCCGTGGTGGTGGCCCGCGCGGAAGACGGAACGATCCACGTCTTCGAGAACCGCTGCGCCCATCGCGCGGCCGAGTTCTGCCGCGATTTGTCCGGCAACGCCAAGGAGTTCGTCTGCCCCTATCACCAGTGGTCCTATGACCTGAAGGGCAATCTCGTCGGCGTCCCCTTCCGTCGCGGCGTGGACGGCAAGGGCGGGATGCCGAAGGACTTCAAGCCGGCGGACCATGGTCTCAAGCAGCTGAACGTCACCACCCATCGCGGTGTCGTCTTCGCCTCTTACGTTGAAGACATGGAGAGCTTCCCGGACTATCTCGGCCCCGAGGTGCTGCGCGAGTTCGAGGCCACGTTCGACGGCCGCAAGCCCAAGCTGCTCGGCCATTATCACCACAGCCTGCCGGGCAACTGGAAGCTCTATCACGAGAACCTCAAGGACCCGTACCACGCGACCCTGTTGCATACCTTCCTGGTCACGTTCGGCCTGCTGGTCGCGGGCAACAAGTCGCTGATGCTGGCGGATCCGTCCGGCCGCCATGGGGTGATGGCCTCGGCGAAGTCGGACACCACCCACATCGACGCCGACAAGAAGAAGGAAATGCGTGCCTATAAGGAGGGCATGACCCTCGAGGAGCCGCGCTTCATGGACTTCATCGACGAGTTCGACAGCCCGTGGTCCGTCACCATGGCGACCATCTGGCCGAACCTCATCGTGCAGCGTGAGATGAACACCCTGGGCATCCGCCACATCGTGCCTACCGGGCCGAACGAATTCATCATGAAATGGACCATGTTCGGCTTCGAGGGCGACGATGAGGAGATGACCCGCCATCGCCTGCGCCAGGGCAACCTCATGGGTCCGGCGGGTTTTCTCGGGCTGGAGGACAACGAGGCCATCAAGTTCGTTCAGGACGGCATGCTTGGCGTGCCCGGCGGCGAGCATTTGGTGAAGCTTGATCCCGGCACCGAAGCGGGCACCGCTGACACCCTCATTTCGGAAGCCGCCATCCGCGCCATGTACCGCCACTGGCGCGACGCCATGGGCATCGCCTGAGGAGGCGCGAACATGCTGAACCCTTCAAGCGCAACCGCGCCCTCCCGTGAAGATCTCATCGACGCCCTGCTGCTGAAGGCGGAGGTGGAGGCCTTCAACGAGGCCTATGCCGCAGCCCTCGACCAGCAGCGGCTCGCGGACTGGGCCGAGATGTTCACCGTCAACGGCTTCTACAACATCATCTCGCGCGAGAACTACGACCGGAAACTTCCGGTCGGCCTCATCTATTGCGAGAACCGCGGCATGATCCGTGACCGCGCCTTCGCGCTGGAGAAGACCGCCATGTTCGCGCCGCGCTACCTGCGGCACATGGTGGGCAATCTGAAGGTCGCCGAGGCGGCGGACGGCAGCATTGACGCCACCGCGAACTATGTGGTGTTCCAGGTGCTGTTCGACCGGCCGGATGCGACCATCCACCAGGTGGGCCGCTACATCGACCGCTTCGTGCGGGAAGAGGGGGGGCTCAAGCTCGCCTCGCGCGTCTGCATCTACGACAGCCTGCTCATCGACAACGCGCTCTGCATCCCGGTGTGAGCATGGACTGCATCGGGACAGAAGGCGAAGTCGTGCGCCTTGCGGCGGCGCATTCTGCGGGCACGCTGCGGGTGACGGAGACGGTCGAGACGGCGCTCGCACGCGCTGAGGCGGCGCACGCGGGGTTTAACTGCTTCGCCGTGCTCGACGGCGCGGGGGCCCGTGCCGCCGCGGCGGACATGGATGCTCGCCTCGCGGCTGGAGACATGCCGGGGCCGCTCGCCGGCGTTCCAATCGCCGTGAAAGACATCCTGGACTGTGAGGGCCTCCCCACGCGCTGGGGCTCGCTGCTGTTCGCGGATGCCGCGCCTGCGGCGTCGGACATTGCGGCCGTGGCCCGGCTCAGGGCCGCGGGGGCCATCATCCTCGGCAAGACGACGACCACGGAATTTGCCCATTCTCCGCTGGGTTCGTCGCCGATCAACGGGTTGACGCTCAATCCCTTCGCGCCGGACCTTACCTGCGGCGGCTCCTCTTCCGGCGCGGGGACGAGCGTCGCGCTCGGGGTGACGCCGGTGACGCTCGCCACCGATGCCGGCTGCTCCAGCCGCCTGCCCGCCGCCGCGACGGGGACCTATGGTTTCAAGCCCACCCTCGGCCTCGTGCCCCACGAACGTGTGCCGGACGCCTTCGGCAGCTTCATCCATCTCGGCTTGATCGCCCGCAGCGTGGCCGACATTGCGGCGACCCTGCCCATCGTCGCCGGGCCGTCGCCCGCTGACCCCTGGAGCCTGCGGGCGCCGCCGCCCGCGCCGGCCGCAGGCGAACTTGCGGGCGCCCGTGTGCTCCTGTGGATGCGCGCCGGCAATTCCCGCGTATCCCGCGAGGTCGAGGCGACGACCCGGATGGCCGCGCACGTGCTGGGGCGGCTCGGTGCGGAGGTGGTGGAAGAGGACTACGCCCTCGCCGCGCCCGATCCCATCTGGAGCACCCTGCAGCAGACCAACTGGGCGCTGCGGTTCGCCTCGACCTCCGCAGAGGATTTCGCGCGGCTGTCGCCGGCGCTGCGGGCCGGGATCGAGGCGGCGCGGGGCTTCAGTGCGCTCGACCTGATGCGGGCGCAGGCGGCCCGCGCCCAGCTGTTCCGGGGCGTGCAGGCGAAGTTCGGGCAATACGACTTCATCCTCACCCCCTGCCTTTCCGCCCCGCTGGTGGCGGCGGACTTCGACCTCTCCGGTCCCCTGGTGATCGATGGCGAGGCCGTGGGCCCACTCCGGGCGGAATGGACTTCGGCCCTGTCCCTGTTCGACCTGTCCGGCCACCCCGCGCTCGCGGTTCCGGTGGGTCTTGCGGAGAATGGCGGCCCGCTCGCCGTGCAGCTGGTGGGAAAATGGAACGGCGACATGGTCTTGCTGGCGGCGGCCGCAGGCCTTGCCAGCGAGATGCCCGCTCCGGTCTGCCCGGGCGCGGCCTCGCTCGTCTGAGACATCCCGCGGCCGGTGTCCGGCCGCGGGATTGCGCCTATTTCCCCGATGCGACCTGCGCCGAAAGCGCGGTGTCGATGAGATTGTTGGTGAAGTAGTCAGGGGCGGCCTGGCCGGCCGGGACGAGGCCGCCATCGGCGAGCACGTCGAGCGCCTGCCGCCAGTCGGTCTCGGCCATGATGCCCATGGGCTTGTCCTTGGTGGCGGGGGTGGAGACGAAGCCCTTCAGCACGTCGATCTGCTGGCGCAGGATCGCCGGATTGAGCTTGGCGTTGGGCCGCGCCTCGATGATGGCGGCGACGGCCTCGTCCTCGTGCCCGTTCATGATGTAGGTCCACATGCCGGCGACGATGCTCGAGAAGCGGCGCAGGGCGTCGGCCTTGGCCGCGATGCTCTTCTCCGTGGCGAACAGGCCGAAGCTCGGAAAGTTCAGGCCGTAGGTCGTGAAATTGATGGTGTTGGACGGGCGCTGCGCGTTCACCACCGGCAGGATGAAGGGCACGGTGGAGAAGACCCCGTCCGAGCGTCCGGCCATGTATGTGCCGCCCTTCGCGGACGCATCCACCGCCACCAGTTCCACATCCGATCGCTTCAGGCCGCCGGCGGCGAGAAAGCGATCAATGAAGGGGGCTTCGAGCGATCCCGCGGTGAACGCGAGCTTCTTGCCCTTCAGATCGGCCGGGCCGGTGATGCCGCTGTCCTTCGGGACGAGGAGGCCGATGTCGTTCTGGCGCACAAACCCGGCAATGGCCTTGACCGGCAGGCCCTTGGCGCGGGCAATGGCCATGGGTGCGAGCGCGGCATGGCCCACGTCGTACTCGCCATTGCCGACGATCTGCACGGTGGACACGGAGCCGTTCCCGTCGACCAGCTCCACATCGAGCCCGTTGGCGGCGAACACCCCCTTCTTCGCGGCGAGGTGGAAGGGCGCATGGACGCCCCAGGGCGTCCAGTCCAGCCGAACGCGGATCACATCCGCGGCGTGTGCCGGTAAGATAGTCAGCATACAGCCTAGAATTGATGCAAGGAGGGCCGGGGCAGACAATCCAAACATGGGGTTCGATCCTTTTCTGATTTCGCTTCCAGTGCTCCTGGCTCGCTCGAAAGTCCGTATCAGCAGGTGATACAATGCGGTATACTGCACGAAACGTGCCCTTGGCGTGAAGGCTCTTCCGGGCCGGGATCTGGCAGGGGGTGCTGGCGCTTGCCCGGGCGGCGCTGGTTGTGCTCCCATTCGTTGCGGCCAAGGCACATGCCGGCTGTGCCGTCGCGCCGTCGCTCGAGGAAGATGGAAGGTGAGGCCTTGAAGGGGAAGGACATGCCGGCTTCCGGCGCTTTGGACGCAACCGCCGCCCACGGCCGGGATGCAGGACGCCGGCGGAGGGGGGCGCAGATGGCCGAGCAGACCGGACAGCCCCGCGAGCATGAGCCGGCAAGGGCGGAGAAGCGCGCGGCTTCATCGGTTCGTGCGGATGCCGTGCCCCGGGAGATGCCTTCCGCGCCCGATGCCTCTTCACCGACCATGCCGCTCTGGGAGCGCCCCGGCTATCTCGTCCGCCGGCTGCACCAGATTCACTCCGCCATCTTCCTGGAGGAGTGCAAGGCCTTCAACATCACGCCCGTGCAATATGGGCTGATGACCACCTTGCTCCAGCATTCCGGCAGCGACCAGCGCACCATCGGCGTCGAGGTGGGCATCGACCGCACCAACGTGGCGGACGTGCTGGAACGGCTGTCCGAGCGCGGCCTCGTCCGCCGCGAGCGGTCGGAGACGGACCGGCGCGCCATGAATGCGTTCCTCACCGAGCAGGGCCGCGCGCTGGTGGGTGAGATGTATGCCGCCATGGTCCGCGCCCAGCAGCGCCTGCTGGAGCCGCTCGATCCGGAGTACCGCTCCGCCTTCCTCGCCATGCTGACCCAGCTCGTGGAAGGCAACAACCATTATAGCCGCGCCGAGCTGAAGGTGGATTTCAAGGTTCGCCGCCGTCGCGGCCAGGACGAGCGCGGCCAGGACGAGGCGTGAGCGGAAGGTCGGGCCGCACCGCCTCCGCGCCCCAGCCGTCGATGCCCCGCGTCATCAGGCGGGTGATGAAATCGGCGGTCCGGGCCGTGTCGAAATCGGCGTCGCCGAAGGTGAGGAGCAGGGCCTCCATTCCGGTGGCGACGATGATGGAGGCGAGCAGCTTGAGGTCGCGCACGGGCAGCGCCGCGCCGGGCGTGACGCGGATGATGTCCCCTTCGAGGTCATGCAGAATCCCCCGCATGTCCGCCATGGAATAAAGGCGGGCGCGGATGTGGTGCTGGTTGAGTTCGCTGAAGCGTGCCGCGCCCTCAACCGACTGCAACATCTCAAGAAAAGCGCGGTAACTCAAACGCAGCATGTCTTCGATCGTATCCGCCTGCGCGCGGGCCTCACGGGTGCAGTCGCGCACGCGGCCGAGCAGGCGGGCCAACAGCACGTCGAACACCGCCTCCCGGGTGCGGTAGTAATTGTAGAAGCTGCCCGCCGAGACCCCGCTCGCTTCGACGATGTCGCGGATGGTCGCGCCGTCCAGCCCCACCGTGGCGAAGATGGTCCACGCTGCTGCCTCGATGCGCGCCATGTTGGCGGCACGGGTGATTTCCCGTCGCGCGGAGGGGCTGTAGCGCGTCGGCGCCGCGGGTTTGTCGGATGGGGCGGATCTCTTCGCCATCGGCTCTCCCTGCCGCCCCAGGGCGCCGCTCAGGCCTTCCGTCGTCCGATCAGGACGTCGGCGACGAAACGGGCGAAGCGGCCATAGGGCGGTCCCAGCCATTCCAGCACATTCACCGGCCCGGCGACATGCACCGCGCGCGCATGGCTGAGTCGCAGGAAGCCGTCGCGGCCGTGATAGGCGCCCACGCCGCTCGGTCCGATTCCGCCGAAGGGAAGTCCCTCCTGCGCCACGTGAAGCAGCGTGCCGTTCACCGTCACGCCGCCCGATGTCGCGCCGTCGAGCACCTTTTCGCGCATGGCGCGGTCGTGGGTGAAGCAATAGAGCGCTAGCGGTCGCTCCCGCGCGGCGATGAAGGCCAGGGCGTCGTCGAGGCTCCGGTACGGCACGATGGGCAGCACCGGCCCGAAGATCTCCTCCCGCAGCAGCACGCTGTCCGGCAGCGCATCGAGCACGATGGTGGGCGGGAAGCGACCGGACTCCCCCTCGATTCCGTGGACGAAGGTGCGTGCCCCGCCCACCCGCGCCTCCTCGACCGCTGCGGCAAGCCGCTGGAAGTGCCGTTGGTCGATGACGGCGGTGTAGTCGGCATTGTCGGTGATGGCCGGCCAGGCGCGTTCGACCTCTGCGAGGATGGCCGCGGCAAGGTCTTTGGCCTTTTCCCGGGGAACGAGCACATAGTCCGGCGCCACGCAGGTCTGTCCCGCGTTCAGGAACTTGCCGAGCGCGATGCTGCGCGCGGCGGCGGCAACGGCATAATCAGGGCAGACGATGGCCGGTGACTTGCCGCCCAGCTCCAGCGTCACGGGCGTGAGGTTCTCTGCCGCTGCGGCCAGCACCTTCCGGGCGACACCGCCGGAGCCGGTGAAGAGGATATGATCGAACGGCAAAGCGCAGAAGGCCGCCGCGATCTCCGGCCCCCCGGTGACGACCGCGACGCGATCGGCGGGAAAGACCTCCCCCACTAGGCGCGCCAGCAATGCGGAGAAGCGGGGCGTCAGCTCGGACGGCTTCAGCAGCGCCCGGTTGCCGGCGGCGAGCGCATCCACGAGCGGCGCGAGCGTGAGGAGCAGGGGATAGTTCCAGGGCGACAGGATGCCGACGACCCCCAACGGCTCGTGCCGAACATAGGCGCGGGACGGCAGGAACTGCCAGCCTACCGGCCGCCGCTCCGGCCGCATCCAGCGTACCAGGTGCCGCCGGGCATGACGGATGGCATTGAGCAACGGCAACGCTTCCAGCAGCTCCGTCTCGGCGATCGCCCGCCCGCCGAAGTCCTGGGAGATGGCGCCGGCGATGGCGGAAAGATGAGTGCGGACCATCGTTTCGAGGGTTGTCAGAGCCTGTCGCCGGTCGGCGGCCGAGGGGGCGGGCTGGTGCCGCGCGGCGTGGCGCTGGGCCGCAAAGATCCGGGCGAGGTCTGGCTCTTCCGCCCTCGATTGCCCGGCCGCCTCGGCTGCCCCGCTCACGTTGCACGCCTCCGGCTGGTCCCGCAAACCCGCCCGGATGAAGGGCGCGCGGCCGGAAGCCTCTCAAAACTTGGGATCTGTGTCAAATTTCGTAGGTATCTTTTTCCGCAGGCCCTGGGGCGTTTGGGAGGGCATTTGACAGGTCATGCGGCGGACGTAACTATATGGTTAGATAATCCATGCCGATCCCCTTCCGTGAGGTCGGGGCGGCCCTCGGTCCGGCCATCCGCCAAGTTGGCTGGATTTATACAATAAACAAGGCCCGCCAAGACGTGGGTCGAATGAAGCGGGAGGACAGGATGGCCCTCGGTAAGAAAACAGGCGCATGGTCTCTGGCTATTGCCGGCGCATTGCTGTGCAGCACGCTCTCTGCTGCCGCAGCGG